>NZ_BAAHYK010000020.1:0-106684 GCF_054657595.1 Desulfocicer niacini | reverse complement strand
TCCTCAAACTAATAAAATTAAAAATTGAATATTGGGATAAGACAATTGGGAATTGCCACCATTTATATTTTATCAAACAACCGCTTAAGAGCCCCTAATGACGAGCGTATCAAGAAAAAAATCAAAGTTACACAAATGCATATCAGTAATAAATATTTTTGACAAGCATAAAAAAATATATGTAACTATTCATGAGTACAATCATCAATAACAGGTGTTAATTAATAGGGCATATTTGTCAATGATCCAAAGTCCTCCAGATATTTTAAATAAATACACCTTATCGCTTGTCCGTAACGGTTTATGAACCACCGATTCGGATATGCGCAATATAAGCATTTGTCTTGGATAATGCCCAACGTCCCTGACTTGAAAATACCGTTTTAGCCGCAGATTTCCAGGAGACTCCTTGCTAAAATCGGGTTTAGCATTTACATCAAATGGATCTTGGGAGTGGTTATGGCGGAGCTTTCATGTTTGACATCATTGAAAATAAGTATAAAAATACCAAAATGTATGGATAAATTGCAACTACAATGCATCCATAAAGGAATTTGCCACAGCCAGATTTTTATTCATCATCATGGCTTCTGTGGACAATCCCATGGCAAGTCCGATGAGCTGGGGCAGGTATATCACCGTAATGGAAAGATCTTCATGGGTTCCACTGGCAACGGCTTTCTGAAACCCTTCAAGGTTCATCTGGCACATGGGACACACGGTGACAATGGCATCTGCCCCCCGGGCATCCAACAGGATATTTTTCACCAGCTCACCTGCCACCTCCCGTTTGGTGTTCATCCCCGAAGCACCGCAGCAGCTGGCTGCAGAGTTCCAAGGAAGCACTGTGGCACCGCAGGCCTCAATAAGCGGGGTCATGGTGACAGGGTCTTCGGGATCATCAAATCCGGCATAGGGTCTCAGGCACTGGCATCCATAGTAGGGTGCAATTTTAAGTTCCTTTAGGGGATTTACCACCCGCTCTGAAATCCTTGCAGCCCCGATATCATGGGCCAACACATCTAAAAGATGGCGCACATTCCGGTTGCCGTTAATAGTCAACTCATCCACGGCCAGGGCCTCATCAATTTGATTGCTGAGCTTTTCGTCAACCAGTCTTTCCTTCATGACCTTCTGCAGATTCAGGTAACAGGCACTGCAGGGCACCAGAATATCGCCGGCCTCCTTGATTTTTTCAGCCAGGGCAATATTTCTGGCCGGCAGCACAAAGGACAGCAGTTGACTCATGGGTTCCGCAGCCGTGGCACCACAGCAGTTCCAGTCTTTGATGTCAATGAGCTGCACCTCAAGTTCCGCCATCAGTGCCCGGGTGGCGCCGTCGTATTCCACGGCAGAACCTTCAAGGGAGCATCCCGGATAATAAATATATGTCATGGCTGTTCCTTTATTCTTTATATGAAAAGGCAGCCTCCAAGGCAACCTCAGCAGAGCCGCCCCCCCCCGATGGGCAATAGGAACCGGACAATTGAGCTGTCTACAGTTCCGGTCCGGGACCATTGCCCGTCGGGGGGGGCGGCGGTATAATACCATTTAGCTCCGAGCTTACGACCCTATATTTGTTGTGTTCGACAGGACATGACCGTTATATTATTCCGATCTATTCATATTCTTCCTGTGCATTGCCTGCCTCCTCAAGATTCTCGATTTCCTTTACCTTCTTAAACAGTCTATCCAGGTTGGAATCATCTGCCCCTGATGGGAATTGAATGGCCACCTTGTTTTTTCTCATGAGCTTTAATCCGATACCGGCAAACTCAAAGGGCAACAGGGGATTTTTCATGGCCATGAAATAAAGGGTCATGAACTCGGTTTCCCGGACCCGGCCATGGCGGCGTACACTTTCCATGAAACTGCCGTAAAAGGCAGTTCCTTTTTTATATCCTGGTGTCTTTGCTTTGAACGCCTGCTCCTTTAAAAGAGACATGATCCGGGTCAGGGGTAATCCCCTGGGGCATCTTAACGTGCAGTAATAACAGGTAGAACACAACGAAAATGTGGTGCTGTTAAATATATCTTCGGTGCGATCCATGAGCACCAGTCGCCACAGCTTCCGGGGGGGCATATCCATGGCAAAGGCATTGGGGCAGGATGCCGTACAGGTACCGCACTGCATGCAGGTGTTGAGTAATTCCTTGATGTGGATGGTGGTGATCATATTTTCCTCCAATTAAATCAGTTCATGGCCGCATCAATGATATCCAGCATCTGCCGATCTTTAAACCCGTTTAAAAAAGATGCACTGGCCGGGCAGATGGCGGCGCAGGCTCCGCATCCCTGGCACATGACAGGGTCCACCTCCACCACCATGATTTCACTATTAAGGCTCCTTGCCCCATAAGGGCATGCCCCGATGCAAAGTTCGCAAAGACTGCAAAGGGTGGTCTTGACACCTGCAGTTACAGTGGCCGCCTTCAGACTTGTTTTCTTCAATATGCGCAAAGCCCGCATGGCCGCCGTTTCGGCCGAGGCCATGCTGTCCGCCACGCTGCGGGGTCCCAATGCCATGCCGCAGGCAAAAACCCCTTCTTTAATGCTGTCTACGGGCCTGAACTTGTCGTCGGCCGCTTGAAAAAATCCATACTCATCCACATCCGCTCCCGCTATTTCTGCAGAAGATGCAGCTTTTGAAGGCACCACGCCGGTGGCCAGCACCAGTCGCTGGGGCGAAATTTCAATGGATTCTTGGATGATGGGTTCAAAAATGCTCACTTTTACCCCATCAGATTCCACACGTATCTCAGGTTTTCGATCCAGTGTATATTGGATAAATACAATACCCGCTTCCCGGGCCTGGTAGAAAAAAGGTTCGGTAAACCCCGGAGTCATCATATCCCGGTAAAGCACATAAATGTGCATGTCAGGATGTTCTTGTTTCATCAAAAGAGCGTGTTTCAATGCCGATGTGCAGCAGATGCGGCTGCAATAGGGTTTATTTTCATCCCTGCAGTCCACGCACTGGATCATCACCATGCAGTCCACTCCTGCCATGGCCGAGGGATCTTCTCCAAGGGATTGTTCCAGCTCTTTTAAAGTCATGATGGAAGGATGCTGACCATGGCACATGGCGGAACTGACGGCTTCCTGTCCCCCGGTGGCCACAAGGGTAACGCCGTGTTCAACGATCCTGACCTCTTGCGTTTCCGATTCAATGGTGGAGACAAAATGCCCTGCGTGGCCAAAGGTGTCCGCCAGGATTGCCCCGGTTACCAGTTCTATTTTGGGATGGGCCGTTACTGCTTCAATTGTTTCTTTTACAAGCAGTGGAAAATCCCTTCCCGTAATGTCTTTATGGAGCCACAAGAGGTTTCCGCCAGGCTCCATAGCCTTTTCCACCACCACCACATGGGCATCATTGTCCGCCAGAACCAATGCGGCGGTCATGCCTGCAATGCCGGCTCCCACCACCAGGGCGGTTTTTTCTACCTTTACGGGCACTGTGGTGTCCGGGGTTTGATGACGGATACTCGTCAGAGCCATACCCACCCGTGAACGGGCTGTTGCAATTGGGGTCTGGAAGATATCCACCACATCAAAATAATGGGGGTGGAGTTTCATCTGAATTGAAAGTTCCTTGATCTTTTTAAGAAAAAGATGGGGAAGACAGGCCCCCACCACCACCCGATTTACCTTCAGTTGGGTAACCTTAGACACAAGTTCTTCCCATCCTTCCCTGGTACACAGATTTTTGGCAATGATGCAATGAAAAACATGGGGAAGCGTATTAAAAGATGCAGCCATTCCCCGGACATCCGTCGCATTATCATGGGCGGCACAGTGGCACAGCACCAGGGCCGTTGCCGGTGTTTCCATGGATACATCCGTGTATGAAACGTTCTCTATTTCCGGCGTTTTTTCACTTGGTGATTCGCTATTATGAAGCAGGGTCAAGGCCCGCAGGCTGGCAGAAGATGCATGAATCAAGGTATCATGGATATCCATGGGGCCGGAAAAGGTGCCCCCGGCAAATACGCCCTGCCCCGGTTTACCTGGAAATGACAGAGCTGGAAATCCCCAGTCATTCAATGGAATATTGCCCATGGCACAAAGGGTTGCCATGCCCTTCATCGGTTGGATACCCACGGAAAGCACCACCATGTCAAACACTTCATCGGTCTTGTCCGTGAACATATCTGCCAGATAAATTCTCAGTTTTCCCAAGCCATTATCCCAGCGAACGGAATGGGGTCGGGCCCGTTTTAAAATTATCTGGTGATCGTCAATGGCCTTTGTCTTATACGCTTCAAAGGTTTTGCCAAAGCAGCGCATGTCCATGTAATAAATAACGGTTTCAATTCTATGGGGAAATTTTTTATGCACCAGCGATGCCTCTTTCAGGGCGTGCATACAGCAGATGGAAGAACACCAGGGTGCCCCTTCCTGAAGGGTTCGAGAGCCCACACATTGAATCCAGGCAATTCTCTCGGGGGGCTTGCCGTTGGAGGGACGAAGTAACTGCCCACCGGTGGGACCGGTGCCGCTGATGATGCGTTCAAATTCCTGGGCTGTCACCACATCGGGATATACCCCATGGCCATAGGTGTTTTTCCCTGAGGAAGGTTCATAAAAATCCGTACCGCAGGTAAAAATAACCGTGCCGGTTTCCAGGGTGACGGGGGTTGTCACCGGGGGTTTTGATTCCTGGTAAAGGGCATCCACCTTTGCAAGCACTGTGTCCGGCTCAAAGGGTTTTACAATGTACTCAAGGGCGCCCCTTGTGAGGGTTTCAACGGCGGTTTCCACCGTTGCATAGGCTGTCATCATGATGACTTTCAGCTCCGGCTGGATCTCTTTTGTCCTTTTTAACACCTCGGTGCCATCCATCTGACCCATCTTGATGTCCAGAAACATCAGGCTGTAGTCGTTTTCTGAAATCATCCCAAGGGCCGTTGCGCCACTGTCAGCCATGTCAACGGCGTATCCTTCAAATTCAAACCACTCTTTCATGGAATCCCGGACGATGAGTTCGTCATCCACCACCAGAATACGAAAATTTTTACGGGGATCTTCCGGCAGGGTGATGGCATCCACCGGGCACACCGGCACACAGGCCCCGCATCGGGTGCAGGCATCCATGTCAATGGTGTAGGTGTTTGGCAGGGCATGGGGCAGCGGCAGATGGGCCGCTTTTTGCTGCCCTTTTTTCAGGTTGAATCCGTCGGGAATTTCCACAGGACAAACGTCGGCACAAGCCCCGCAACCGTTGCATTTTTCGGGATCAACAATTTGTATTTTACGGTTTAAATGGGCAGTGTAATGCCCGGGATCTCCCTCAAGACTTTCCAGTGTGGTGGAGAGCATCACCTCAATATTTTCATGGAACAGCCCCCGCCTTAAACAGAACTGGGCCGACTGATCCCGTTCCACCAGGGGCAGCATGCGGCACATGCCACACCCGTCACTGGGAAATTGATAATCCAGCCGGGACAGAATGCCGCCCATGTAAGTGGAGGCGTCTATCAATGTGACATGGTGACCGGTTTCGGCCAGATCAAGCGCCGATCGTATGCCGGCTATGCCTGCCCCCACCACCAGTGCGTTCCCTTGTTTGTCATTCATATATTGCCTCTTTTTTTATTAAGAAATCCCTGTAACATTTTTAAATTCATTTTCCATGAACACCGACAGGGGTGGTGCCTCATCCACATTTTTTCCGGCACTGTAGGCAAACCCTTTCTGGGCCTTTTCCCCCACCATTTTAAACAGCTCCGCAAGGGGAATATCGTTGGGACAGGCATTGGAGCACTGCCCGCAGCCCACGCAGGAAAGTCCCATGTGAATCATTCGGGTAACATGAAAAAACAGCGTATCCGCCGGCATTTTAAGCCCCCCCCTGGCCCTGGCCCATGCCTGGTATTGAAACGGCTCATAATCCACGACATCGGTGTTGAACACACACTCTTTACAGAAACACACCGGGCAGGCCACCCGGCAGTTATAGCAGTTGATGCAATCCGACAGATAATTACCAAGATCCGGCAGGGTGGCGGTGCGGGCAGCAAGCTCCGTGAATACCTCCTGTTCCCTGTTTTTCCGGGAGGCAATGAGTTTTTTAATATCGTCCCTGTTATCCTCCGGTGTGCCGGCTTTAAGGCCCATGGCTGACAGTATTTCTGCGCCTTTTTCTGTGGTGCCCTTAAGGGTAATCCCCTTGTGTCCGGCATGAAAAAGGCCCACGGTTATGTCTGCGTTTTCCGGCAAAGGTGCAGTGCAAATGGAACAGGCCGTGGCAATGTCGTTCTCCATGCTATCCGCAGGATCAGCCCCCAGCCGACTGTCCAGAAAGGTCTGGGTAAATTCTTCCCTTCCGGCAGCTCCTTTTTCCCTGAATGTCGTGTTGGAAAAGGCCCCCGGGCAATCAAAAGAAATGATTACCAGGTTATCCCGGGTGGCCTGTTTGATTTTCACCAACTCCACAAAGGCTCGCAGTTCACAGGGTCGCAGAAAAACGGCCATGGCCTCCCCTGCCGCTTTTTTGGTAAGCCTTGAAACCAGCCTGGCACTGTTCAGGGGAAAGGCCGGTGAAAAAGGATCTGCCTGCTCCAGAAGATCGGCATCTGTCACCAGGGTGGGCATGACGGCATTGGTATGAACCGATCGCACCGGAACCAGCAGGGATCTGTCTTTTTGATTTTCAAGAAAGGCCTTGAGAAAGGTCCGGGCCGCGGCAAGATGTGTGGATTTTTCTATTTTATAAATGGATTCCATGATCCCCTCTCCCTATATCACCTGTTTCAAGTCCGTGAGAAGCGGCCCTGCCGCCTTGATTTCCCTGACCATGGTATTAATGGTTTCAGCAAACTCAATGCCGTCACTGGCCCCGATCCAGGTGAGCCTGAGCCGTTTTTTGTCAACGCCGAAATTTTCCAGTACATGGTGGAGCAGCTTCATGCGCCGCCGGGCCTTATAATTGCCGTTGATGTAGTGGCAATCCCCCGGATGGCACCCGGATACCAGAACGGCATCGGCCCCCTGGAGAAAGGCCTTTAGTACATATTTGGGGTCCACCATTCCCGTACACATCACCTTGATAAGCCTTATGTTTTCCAGATACTTTTTCCGGGAGGTGCCGGCAAGGTCGGCCGCCGTATAGGTGCACCAGTTGCAGACAAATGCGATGATTGTGGGTTCAAAGTTTTCCATTCAACTTCTCCTTTCTATATCATATGCCAATGGCATGAATGGCGTCCATGACCCCATTGAGCTCACTGAACAGCTGTTTTTCATTGAAATGCCGCACCTGGGCGGCCCCACTGGGGCAAAACCCCGAGCAGGAACCGCAGCCCTTGCAAAGGGCCTCGTTGACAACAGAAACGTTTTTGTTTTCATCAAAGCTGATGGCCGTGTAAGGACAAAGCCCGATACAGGTTTTACAACCGGCACAGATGTCTTCATCTATGTGGGATACCGTGGAAGGAATTTCCACCTCTCCCCTTGCCGCAAGCAACAAGGATTTGGCAGCGGCCCCAGAGGCCTGGGCCACGGTGTCCGGGATATCCTTTGGGCCCTGGCAGGCCCCGGCAATGAATACCCCGTCGGTGGCGGTGTTCAAGGGACCCAGCTTGGGATGCTCTTCCAGAAAGAATCCGTCTGCGCCCTGGTTGATACCCAGTATCCGGCCGATGTCCCTGGCATCTTTTCTGGCCTCCATGGCCGTGCACAGGATCACCATATCCACCTCGGTTTTAATGACCTCCCCCAGCAGGGTATCTTCACTGATCACCAGCAGTTTTTGATCTGTTTCCGCATTATTCACACGCTCATCTGTGTCATAATGGACATCTGTCCGGGGGGCCTGGGAGATGGAAGCCACCTTGCCCCGGATAAACCGGGTGCCCTCTTCCTGGCACTTGATGTAAAACTCCTCATACCCCTTTCCAAAGCAGCGCATGTCAATGTAGTAATTATAAACAATGGCATCATGGCCTGCTTTTTCATGGATGAGATGACCATATTTAAGCGCATACATGCAGCACACCCGGGAGCAGTAGGTATGATAATTGATGTCCCGGCTGCCGATGCAGTGCAGGATGGCCACGCTTTTGGGGGTACGGGTCAGCTGACCCTGATTGTCCCGGATGAGAATCTGGCCCCCCGTGGGACCGGTGGCATTGCTTAAGCGTTCAAACTCCAGGTTGGTAAACACATTGGGAAATTTTCCATACCCATAGGGCTTCATGGGGGTGGGGTCCAGGGCATCAAATCCTGTGGCTGTTATGATGCTGCCCACCTGAATATCGATCAATTCATCCTGATCATTGTGATTCACAGCCTCGGGCTTGCAGGCGGTGACACACTGCATGCATTCGCAGCAGCCTCCGCAGTTAATGCAGCGCTGGGCCTCAATGCGGGCACTGACTTCATCCAATCCCAGGTCCACCTCTTCAAAGTTGGCGGTTCGAGATGTGGAATGCATCAAGACAGGTTCCCGGCGGGGAGTAATGACGGGATTGATCGGGAGATCTGACCAGGTGGGATCAAGTTCCGGCTCAAAAATACCAGGAAAATCTTTCACCATTTTCTGATGGATTTTCTCTTTAATCACCTCTTCTTTCTCATTGTCCGACGCGCTCAACCGGCTATCAATGGCACACACCACCCGGTGACCGGCGGCCACAGCCTCCACCACAGTTGCGGGCCCTGACACCCCGTCTCCGGCGGCGTATACACCCGGTATGGTTGTTTCCATGGTTTCCGGGTCCACCACAAGGGTTCCCCGGGCCGTTAACTCCATGGGGGTTTCCCTGTTCTGCCACAGGGTATCCACCCGCTGGCCAATGGCCGGAATCACCATGTCACAGGCGATGGTAAATTCTGAATCAGCTATGGGTACAGGGCGTCTTCGACCACTGCCATCGTCAGGTCCAAGTTTATTTTTTATGCATTTAATGCCCGTCACCCTGCCCGCTTCTTCACTGATACCCACGGGGGTTGTCAAGTGGACAAACCAGATCCCCTCTTCTTCTGCACCGATAATTTCTTCTGCTTCGGCGGGCATTTCCGCTTTACTGCGCCGATACACCACGGTGACGGCATCGGCACCGGAACGGATGGCCACCCGGGCTGCGTCCATGGCCACATTACCACCCCCGATGACCACCACATGCCCTGAAACCGGCATCTCCTGTTTTAAATTGATTCTTTGGAGAAACGCCACGGCATCCACCACCCCGTGAACCGTTTCGTTTTCAATATTCATGGCCATGGGCAACTGAGCACCGATGCCAAGGAAAATGGCCTTGAACCCCTCTTCTTTAAGGGAATTTAGGGTGAAGTCCCGGCCCAGAGCCTGGCCGGTTTTAAGGAGAATCCCCGTGGATAATATATGATCAATCTCCTGATTCAGAATTTCCGGGGGCAGCCGGTAATCGGGAATACCCGTGCGCAACATGCCTCCGGGCTGATCCATTGCTTCAAACAGGGTCACTGGATATCCCTTCAGTCTCAAATAATAGGCCACGGTGAGCCCTGCAGGGCCAGAACCTACAATGGCAATGGGGGCATCTTTTTCAGGTAACTTCGGCAGTGGACGTTTGTTTACATCTCCATGGTCTGCAGCCACTCTTTTTAAATTTCTGATGGATATGGCATCGTCAATCAAGGCCCTTCTGCAGGCCGTCTCACAGGGATGGGGACACACCCTACCCAGTACGCCGGGAAGGGGCAGCCGTTCCATGATAATGTCCAGGGCCTCCTGGTATTTCCCCTGCTTGACCATCTGAACATATCCCTGGACATTGGTACCGGCCGGACAGGCCGTGCGGCAGGGGGGCGTGGATTTTTTGTCAATGGCAAAGGTGATGGGCACCGCCTGGGGAAAGGCCCGGTAAATGGCCGTTCGTTTCTGCAGCCCCACATCCCATTCACTGGGCAGTTCCACCGGGCACACCGTGGCGCACTCGCCGCAACCGGTACATTTTGAATTGACATAACGTGCCTTTTTACGCACTGTAACCGTGTAATTACCGATGTAGCCGGACACCTCCTCCACCACGGAGTTGGACAAAAGATTAATGTGTTCATTCTGTGCCGTCTCCACCATTTTGGGGGTGCCGATGCAGGCGGCACAGTCCAGGGTGGGAAAGGTCTTGTCAAACTGAAGCATGTGGCCGCCAATGGTGGTATCTTTTTCCACCAGCCAGGCGGTGAGACCGGAATTACCAATGTCAATGGCTGCCTGCATGCCGGCAATGCCGCCCCCCACCACCATTATATCGGGATGGATGGATACTTTGCGCTGGGCCAGACTCTGATGGAAATTCACCCGGGCCAGGGCCGCAGCTGCCAGGGTTTTAGCCTTTCGGGTAGCCCGGTCCCGGTCGTCGGTGACCCAGGACACCTGTTCCCTCACCGATGCCATCTGGAACTGATAGGGGTTAAGCCCTGTCCGGGCCAGAACGCTTTGGAAGGTTTTTTCATGGAGCCGGGGGGAGCAGGACGCCACCACCACCCGGTTTAGCTGGTAATCCCGGATATCTTTTTCAATGAGTTCCTGACCAGGATCTGAACACATGAACTTGTAATCTCTTGAGATGACGACATTCTTAATGGTCCGGGCATAGGCTGCCACTTCTTCCACCCGGACCATGCCGGCGATATTGATGCCGCAATGACACACATAAAATCCGATTCTGATATTCATATTGATGCCCCTTATACTGCATATCTTCGGGTAACAGGGAGATCAAAAATTGCTGAGTCCCTTGTATTTTTCTATTTTTCTATAAGCAGATGAATCTGCTCTATCAGCTCATCTTCCTGTAATGGTTTTTCAAGAAATGGAATCTGGGATCCGGAAAAGAAAAGATTTGCCCCTATTTGTAATTTATGTCGGAAAAAAAGGACTTTTAGAGGAATGGCGCAGATAAACAGAACCGGTGTGTTTTTTGCGTGGCTCAACAGTTTCTGCATGCCCTGCTGGGACACCAGTGCATCCATAATCAGCAAATCCGGTTTGCGCGCCAGAAATTTGCGCAACGCATCCTGTTCATCCGAGGCTAAACTTACATCAAAGTGTCTGTTTGTCAGAACGGTCTGAAGAAAGCCCCGGATATCAGCTTCCTGATCCACAACAAGTATTTTTTTTTGTTTGTGATCCATGCCATTTTATGAATGCAATTTAGGGACCATTCTATATTCAGGCTTTTTTTATTTACGCAATTGTTTAGATTTTTTTGTAAGATACTATTTTTTCAATGTTTTTTAGTTTGTTACAACCTTAGTATCGAGAAAAAACAGCCCGGGGAAACTTAAAAGTATAGTGCAAATTGTCGGCTTGCAATGCAACTTTTGGCAATACTATTTGTTCAATATAGATATTATTTCTAACTCTTATTGCATTTTTATGTTGCACTAATTGGCATATGCAATATTTTTGCAACAATGCAACATCAGTGGCTGATCACAACATGGGGCAGATGGGAAAAGGACCAAAATAACTTTTACTATGATGAAGAAATAAGCTGAAATTTTTTCATTTTTCGCCACAGTGTGCTTCTGTCAATGTTAAGGGCCTGGGCCGTGAGCCCTCTATGCCAGTTATATTTATTCAGGGTCTTTATCAACGCATCCCGCTGGGAGGCAAAGTCCGGTTCAATTGTTTTCTGTAAAATTTTTGAAGGTTGTGAAGACTTGGATGGGGGGGATTGAAGGGGTAATGACGTGGTGGGTTCACTCAGAAGATAAGCCGGCAGATGCTCCGAGCGAATAATATCATCCTGGCAGATAATAAGGGAATGCTCTAAAATATTTTCCAGTTCCCGGACATTGCCGGGATAACGGTAGTTCAGCAGAAACTGCATGGCAGTTTCACAGATATCGGGCACCGGTTTTTCCATGGCCGCTGATTGTTTCCTTAAAATATGACGGATGAGAAGCGGCAGATCTCCCTGGCGGTGGAACAGGGGAGGCAGATCCAGTCGAAGAACATTGAGACGATAAAAAAGATCTTCCCTGAATTTTTTTTCCGCCACCAGGTGTTCCAGGCGACGATTGGTGGCAGACAGTATGCGGATATCCACCTTCTGGGTTTTCCGGCTACCCAGGGGATAAAATTCTCTGTCCTCCAGTACCCGCAAGAGCTTGGCCTGGAGAGACAAGGGCAAATCCCCGATTTCATCCAGAAAGATTGTTCCGGTGTGGGCCTGGCTGAATCTGCCAGGTTTATCTCGATCCGCCCCGGTGAAGGCCCCTTTAACATACCCGAAAATCTCAGATTCCAGCAGATTTTCCGGAATGGCTGCACAGTTTACTTTAATAAAGGGTTTTCCCGCCCGGCGGCTTCGGGAGTGTATTATTTTGGCCATTAGATCCTTTCCCGTGCCCGTGGGACCCTGGATGAGAATGGTGGATTCCGTACCAGCCACTACCTTGACCATATCAAACAGTTTCTGCATCACCGGAGCCTTGCCGATCATGTGATGAAAATCATATTTGTGGCGTTTTACCTGATCCAGCTGGTGAACCAGTGTCATGTCCTGGATGGCCGTCAATCCCCCTATGACCTTATTTAAATTGTTGACAAGCGGAATATAGTCCACCGTCACGGGAATTTTTTCATCTTCGGAATTAACCAGGGTGCCTTTGATCCCGCTTACGGGAATCCCTTTTTTAATGGCTTGGCGGATCATTCCCTTTCCCTTTTTGTCCCGGTGACCGAAAAGGGTGCAGCTTTCCCGGCCCAGGAGTTTCATGCGGTTATAACCGGATATCTTTTCCGCCGTATGATTGAAAAAAGTGATTAATCCGTTACGGTTCACGGTGAAAATTCCCATGTTCAGACTATCTAGAATAATTTTCAAGCTCTGCTCTTCATAGTGGATGCGGTTGACCAGTTCGGAGTAAGGTGCATGATCCTGGAGAACGGACACGCACCCCTTTACATTGCCGTCAACGTCCAGCAGCGGGGCTCCCACCCGGGTTACCCGGTGCCTGTCTTGTGCTTCATCCAGAAATTCAATGTCCATGTCCCGGATATCCGCACTTTCCTTTTCATGAAACGGGCAGGTGGAAAAACAGGGTATGCCGCAGAAAATCTCCTGACAGTCCCCTCCCTTTATTTCATCGTCTTCCAGTCCGACGATAATCTTACCACTGGTGTTGAATTGCCTGATGCGACGATTGGAATCAACGAGAAACACGCCGATGTTGAGATGATCCAGGATGGAAAGCCATTGATGATAGAGTTTCATGTCCATGAAAATTACCTTGATTGTTCGTCAGTCATAAGTTCTGCGATTTGCCACCACATAATTGGCCTGCCTGGATGCTGTCGCAACATGGGCCACTTGTGTCGGCTGGCGGGGCCATGGGGCCACCATGGGGCCAGGCTTGTGACGATCGCGCCCGATCTGTGGTTACACTGGCAGATAAAGGCTGAAGCAGGTTCCCTTCCCGGGAATTGATTCCACCCCCACCCTTCCGCCATGTCCCTCCATGATGCCAAAGACAATGGACAATCCCAACCCCACGCCATAGCCCTCATCCTTGGTGGTGAAAAACGGTTCAAATATGTGCTGGCGATTCTCCGGTGTAATGCCATGGCCGGTGTCTTTCACCTGGATGAAAACCATTTTTTCAGGGGCATCATATCCGGCGTTAATGTCCATCCTTCCCCCCTTGTCCATGGCATCCATGGCATTGAATATCAAGTTGATCATGCATTGCTGGAGTTGGTTGGAGTCCCCCTGTATGGTGGGGATATCCGAGGCAATATTCTGGTGCAGTTCAATGTTGCAAAGACGCATGCGATGCTGACTGAGCAGTACACATTTATGGATGAGATCCGCCACGGACAAAGCCCCTGTCTTTGGTTCCGACTTTCGGGAAAAGGTTAAAAGACTTGAAACAATCTGAGAAATCCGCTGGGATTCCGATTCCATGAGCCCCAGATATCGGGAAAATTTTTCCTGGTTTTCCGGTTCCAGCTGCCCTTTTTTAAGGATGCGATTCATCAGTCGCGCATAGTTTAAAATACCGGCCAGTGGATTATTTATTTCATGGACCACCCCGGCGGACAGTCTGCCAAGGGAAATCATCTTATCCCGGTGAAGTAGTTTTGCCTGGGTAATATTTGCCTGCTCCAGAAATGCTGTGTATTCCTTGAGTTTCTTCCTGGAAGTGTAACGTTCCCTGGCCCGGTTCAAGGCCAGATGCAGGGTTTCATCATCAATGGGTTTGGTGATGAAATCAGAGGCATCCAGATGAAGGGCTTTGATGGCATATTCCAGTTCTCCAAAGGCGGTCATCACAATGACCTCAATGTCATCAAATTCCTTCTTCAGGGAGGACAGAAGAGCAAGCCCGTCCATTTTCGGCATTCGGACATCGGTGATGACAATTTCTGGGCGCATGTTCCGGCAAAGTTCCAGTCCCTCAAGGCCATTGACCGCCGTGCCCACCTGATATCCCTGATCCTGAAGCACGATGGAGATCACCTCCAGGATATCGGGTTCATCGTCAATCACCACAATCTTCCAGCTTATTTCCGGTGTCATTACTTCTCCCTGTTATTTACCTGTTCGGGCTTTGGGTTTTGCCCGGCGTGTGGGCTGGGCGTTCAGTGGATTATCCGGCCAGTAATGCCGGGGATATCGACCCATTAAATCTTTTTTAACATCCACATAGGTGTTCTCCCAGAAGCTTGTCAGATCCCGGGTGATCTGTACGGGCCGTCCCGCAGGGGAGAGCAGATGAAGAATCACCGGCACCCTTCCCCCGGCAATGGTGGGGGTCTCTGTGCATCCAAACATTTCCTGGAGTCTCACGGGCAGTACCGGAGCTTCCATGGCGTTTAGTTTTTCCGGTGCCTGTGTATGACGTCCCCCGCTGATTTTATCTCCATTGACCGGTTTTTTATTTTTATCTGTTTCCTGGGTGCAGATTGGGGGGTGGGCAGGAAGGGGTAAAGCAACTGCTTCCCCATACACCAGTGGAATCCGGGAACCGCTGGGAACCGTGATGTGGGTGGGGGCATGCTCCTGAATTCGTTGTAGCTGGCTCCAGGTGAATCGTGATTCAAGGATTGTGCTCAGATCAAGATGTTTGAAGCCGGAAACGCATGATATTCCCTCCAGAAAGGGCAGAAGCCAGGACTCCAGGGAATCCATAAGAAAGGTGTCATTGATCGGTGGAAGGTCAGGATAATTGCCTGTGCTCACAAGAAAACACACCCGGGCCTGCCAGGTTCGCAATGTTTTTGTCCAGGGAAGAAGAAAAAGCCCCTCTGACCTTATCCCTTCCATCATGGCCAGGGCCACACGGGAAGCATCCGGTTTTTTCAAAACAGATGTGGAAAGCAGCAGAGATCCATATCGTCTTTGTCGTCGGGCCTTGACGGATTTTGTATTGGGGTCCCAGCTGATGATGTCCTGTTCGACAATATTTTCAGGAAAATCATTTTCCACCAGCAGCCCATCATGGGGTGCCCCCAGAAACACCATGGCATTGTTTCCCTGGCCATCCAACTGTGCGGCAACAATAAAGGACTCTCCAGCCAGGGGGTCTCGGGGATTTATCCTTGCTCCGGACCCGGATGCCATGAGAAAAAAACCCCTTTGACCGGGGCGGGCCATGGCAATTCTTTCGGGAAAGGCAAAGGAAAGAAGGGTGCCTGCCACGGCAAAGTCAACACGGTCATCATAGAAATTGGCTTTTTCAATACCTGCCCGGAGTGCCAGCTGTCGGGCTGTGCGGCGTACCTGATCCACGGCCCTGGTATTTATGATCATACCGTTTTTTTCCAGGCTCTGTTCATATGACAGCCCATGTTGATTTTTTGAAGCATCTCGATCAACCCCGGCATACAGTATTTCCAGTCGGAGAGTAATGTCGGCATCACCGGTACCCCGGGTAAAATTTATAATATCTCGATCCTGGAGCAGGGCGGCCATGTGGCAGGCCAGAACGCCATGGTCAACATCCTTTCCCCTGCAGATCATATGCCCAAGGCGGGGATGAATCCCCAGCCGAGCCAGTTTTTTACCATGCCTTGTGATGGTAAGCGCCTTATCAATAGCTCCCAGGCTGATTAAAAGATCCCTGGCCTGATTAAAGGTGCTGCCCGGGGGTAGATCCAGCCATTTAAGTGCCGAAGGGTTCTGCACACCCCACAGGGCAAGTTGAAGCACCAGATCTGCAAGATCTGCCTGGATGATCTCCGGTGCCGGAAACGGGGGTCTATGGGCATGGCTTTCCCGGGACCACAGTCGATAACAGATGCCGGGTCCGGTGCGCCCTGCCCTGCCCCGCCGCTGGTCCACGGATGACAGCGGGGCTGTCACAGTTTCAAGACGATCCATGCCCCGGCCGGGGTAAAATCGTGAGATGCGCATCAATCCCATGTCAATGACAATATTTACGCCCTCCATGGTGATGGAGGTTTCGGCAATGGCCGTGGCCAGTACTATTTTTCGATGACCACGGGGGTGCTTTAAAATGGCTTTGTCCTGATCCCGCCGGGGAAGACTGCCATGAAGCGGCAGTAACTCCATGGAGGGGGTAAGTATATCTGAAAGGCCCGTGCGGATACGTTTTTCCATATTTTTTATTTCACGCATTCCCGGAATGAAAACCAGGATATCCCCCTGCTCCCGGGTAAGGGCGTCTTTGATGGCCCACACACAGGCGGCTTCCAGAGCCCTTGTCTCCTGGATATGTCCAGGAAGGTATCCACCTTTGCCCCCTGGCCTGCCAAAGGTGCCCGGGTCCACATAATGGGTGGTTACCGGCCAGGATTTTCCCTTGGAAATAAGAATAGGGGCATTGTTCAGAAGGGCCGCCACCGGTTCCGGGTCCAGGGTGGCTGACATTACCACCAGCTTTAAATCATCTCTCAGCACCTCCTGTATCTCATGGGACAGGGCAAGCCCAAGGTCGCTGTTTAAGTTGCGTTCATGGAACTCATCAAAAATCACCACCCCTATGTCCTCCAGGGACGGATCGGATTGGAGTCGGGCCGTCAAAATTCCTTCGGTGACCACCTCAATGCGGGTACCTGCTGATATCTTTCGCTCCATACGGATCTGATACCCCACAAGTTCCCCCACTCTTTCCCCCATCCGGGAAGCCATGTATCCGGCTGCGGCCCGGGCTGCCACCCTTCTGGGTTCCAGCATCAAAATTTTTTTCTTGCCAAGCCATGGGGCATTTAAGAGCGCCGGAGGTACTTGGGTGGTTTTACCGGCACCCGGGGGCGCCTGGATGACCAAGGCATTATTCCGGGCAAGGGTGCTGCAAATTTCCGGTAAGAGTTCATCAATGGGAAAGATATTTGTCATATATATACTGGTACCATATTCTTAAGCGGTATGCCAATTTCTATTTGGTCTTGTTCCTGACTAATGCCTTCGCCACTTATATTTTTAATCAGCTTGTCAGTCTTATGCTGTGCTTTTCAAATCATAAACCTACAGAATCTTGTGATCCTGATCACAAGCGCATTCTAAAAATTGGCGAAGGTATTGCCTGAAACAGGCTATTTTTAACAGTGATGGCCTGGGCTGTTGAGCTCATTGACGAGATTTTTTGTCTGCTTGTTTTTTTATTGGTTTTTCGTTACATTACCATCAAAAAAGGAGATCAATTCATGCTGAGCATCATTTCACCATCCAAAACCCTTGATTTTAAATGCAAACCCCTCCCCCGTCACACCCTTCCGGTATTGATGTCAAAAACCTGTGTGCTGGCAGATCACATGAAAACCCTGTCCCAGGAAAACCTGGCCTATCTCATGAATATCAGCCCCAAACTGACAGCGCTGAATTACCAGAGATATAAAGATTTTCACACCCCCTTCACCCCGGACAATGCCCGCCAGGCGTTGTTGGCATTTAAGGGGGATGTCTACCAGAATATTGACGTGGAAAACTACACAGATGAACAGATTGACTTTGCCCAGGATCATCTTCGGATTCTTTCGGGATTATACGGACTACTTCGTCCCCTGGATCTTATCCAGCCCTACCGGCTTGAAATGGGTATTCATCTTTCTGGTCCCTGGGGGAAAAAACTCTATGATTTCTGGGGAAAGAGCATCACCAAACAGCTAAATCAGGATGTGGAGGCCTCAACGGGGGACTCTGTGCTGGTGAACCTGGCCTCCCAGGAATATTTCAAGGCGGTGCACCTCCCGGTATTAAAAATGCCGATTTTAAATCTCTCTTTTAAAGAAAAAAAAGGGGATACCTTCAAAGTTGTGGGCGTCCATGCCAAGTACGCCCGGGGATTAATGGTGAATTTCATACTCCAGAACCGCATTATTAAGACAGCTGATTTAAAAGAATTCACAGAAAGTGAATACGCCTTTAACCCGGATATTTCCACCCCCAATGAGTGGGTATTCTCAAGAACATGTAAGGCTTGATGGCATCCTTCATATGATATCAAAACAGCCATACAGGAGATTATTTTCAAAGATGAGTATTATTCGTAAAGTATATTCACTGCTTAGCATTGTTCTGATAATTTTATTGACCACAGCACAAGCGGTGATCAGCGCTGAAAAACTAACCATCTTGTCCACCAATGATCATCATGGTCATTTCATGGCAAACCGCAACGGCGAATACGGCATGGCAGCCCGTATGACACTGGTGGAAAAAATACGCCGGGAAGTGGAATCAATTGGCGGGCATCTGTTGATTTTTTCTGGTGGCGACATCAATACCGGCACCCCGGAATCGGATTTTTTAAAAGCAGAACCCGACATAAAAGCCATGAATCTCCTTGGATATACGGCCATGGCTGTGGGTAATCATGAGTTTGACAAAGGATTTACCGTTTTAAAACAGCAGATGGCTTGGGCAGACTTTCCATTTCTGTCCGCCAATATCTTTTGGGAAAACAATCAAGAACCGGCATTTACACCATATGTAATCAAGCAGGTGGGAAATTTACGTGTGGCAATCTTTGGTCTGTCCACTCCAGATACTCCCATAATGACCCGTCGTGAAAATGTGACAGGACTAATATTTAAAAACCCGGTTCCCGTTGCTGAAAATCTTTTGCAGGCACTGAAACCACAAAGTGACATCATCATACTTGTAAGTCATCTGGGATATTACAAAAAGGGAAAGCATGGCCTGGAGGCCCCCGGGGATGTGAGCCTTGCCAGCAGAGTCAATGGCATTGATATCATTGTCGGTGGACACACCCATAAGGCCCTCACTGCTCCTTGCCGCATCAACAACACCTTTATTGTACAGGCCGGTGAATGGGGAAAATATCTTGCGCGCACGGACCTGGAATATTCCCCTGAAAATGGTGTGGTTGTAAAAAAATATCAACTGATACCCGTTAATCTGGAAAAAAACATTTACGTCGCAGGCACCTCAGATAAGAGCAAACAACAACCACTGTTGGAAAAAATTACTCCCCATGCCGGAATGACAGCCCTGCTGGCACCCTATGTGTCAAAGGTTCAAGAACGATTTAACAGCCGGGTGGGTTCTGTGGACGGCTATTTTGAAGGTGATCGGGATGTAATTCGCAAACAGGAAACCAACATGGGTAATCTGGTAAGCCATGCCATGGCCACCATAAGTAATTGTGACATTGCCATTCAAAACAGTGGCGGCATCCGGGACAGTCTGGCAAAAGGTCCGGTGACTTTCCGGGATCTTATCAAGATTAATCCCTTCGGTAATACTATTATCCAGGTGACCTTAACCGGCAGAGAACTGAAAATTTATATGAAAAAGGTACTTTCATTTCCGGCGGGTCATGGCAGTTTTCCCCAGATCCAGGGAATCTGCGCCACACTTGATGGCGGGAAATTAGTTGATCTTGCAGTTAAAGGAAAGCCGGTGGTGGACACAGATTTCTATAAACTTGCACTGAACAACTTCATTGCCACCGGGGGTGACGGCTATCCGGATCTGTCCGGCCACATTTCCTATGTGGATACGGGGTTTACCATGGATCAGGCTATTATTAACCTGTTTGAACAGCGAAAACTCGTGACCACCCAGGAGTTCCAGACGCAGAACTGCATTAAAAGATCTTTACATTGACCTGTCTAATCTGATATGAAAGTCAACTTTGTCTGAAAAATATCTCCTTTCCCCGGTTTGGGATATGGGGATTTTTATCCATTCCCACAGAAGTCCCCATCTTCTCCATAAAAAAGATCAGGAGTTTTCCCTAAATGAAAATTGGAATTGTTGGTTTGCCCAATGTTGGCAAATCCACCTTGTTTAACGCCCTCACCAAGGCCGGGGCCGAGGCCAGTAATTATCCCTTTTGCACCATTGAACCCAATGTCGGTATTGTCCGGGTTCCGGACAAACGTCTTGATGTTCTAGCCAATCTGGGCAGATCAAACAAAGTAATTCCCACAGTCATCGAATTTGTGGACATTGCAGGGCTTGTTAAAGGTGCCTCCAGGGGGGAAGGTCTTGGAAACATGTTTCTTGGGTATATACGGGGTGTGGAAGCCATCGCACATGTGGTTCGTTGTTTTGATGATGATAATATCACCCATGTCCACGGCGGAATAGATCCCGTGGGGGATGTAGAGACTATCAATCTGGAATTGATTTTGTCTGATCTGGAACTGGTGGAAAAAAGAATTGCTACCGAGGAGAAAAAGGCAAAGGGCCAGGATAAAGAGGCAAAGATAAAGCTTAATGGTTTTATGAAAATAAAAGCAGTGCTTGAAGACGAAAAACCTGCCAGAACTGCAGACCTTAACGACCAGGAAAAACTGCTGATTGCCCGTGAAACACAGTTTTTAACAAGCAAAAAGGTAATTTACGTTGCCAATGTCAGTGAAGAAGATGTGGGTAAAGCCCAGGAGTGTCCCTATGTTCAAAAATTAAAAGCCTACGCGGATTTACATGGAGACGGATTGGTTTGTGTTTCGGCAAAAATAGAGTCAGAACTCTCTGAAATGGATGAAGAAGAGGCCGCCATATTTCTGGGGGATCTGGGGCTGGAGTCTTCAGGCTTTGAACGTCTTGCCCGGGAAGCATATTCCCTGCTGGATCTTATTTCTTTTATCACCACCGGAGAAAAAGAAACCAGGGCCTGGACCATAAAAAAGGGTACCAGAGCCCCCCAGGCCGCCGCTGTTATTCACACTGATTTTGAAAAGCATTTTATCCGTGCAGAGGTGGTTCCCTATGAGGACCTGGTTGCGGCAGGTTCCTGGTCATTGGCAAGGGAAAAGGGTCTGTTGAGAACCGAAGGAAAAGGCTATGTATTCAAGGATGGAGAAGTAACGGTGTTTTTAACCAGTGCGTAGCTGTCAAGGTTTGAGAAAGGGGCACATGGGTCCATGCACCCCTTTACATGTTCAATCACCGGGCTGTGGCAATCCAAATGGTATGTCGTCCCCCTTTTTTGTTGGGGCGGGCAAAAACGGTATGGACTTTAACCGAAAAGCCTGCGGATTTAAGCCTGCGGGTGAAGGGGGGACACTCACTTGCTGACCACACCGCCAACACCCCGCCGGGGATAAGGCGACGATTTAACATTTTAAGTCCTGCATCATTGTAGAGCTGGTTGTTGCCTTCCTGGGTCAGACCCTCGGGGCCATTGTCCACATCCAGGATAATGGCATCAAAGGTTTGTTTTTCGTTGTTAAGATAATGGACGATATCTTGTACTTCCACCTGAACGCGTCCCTCTTTTAAAGCATGATTACACAAATGCCCCATAAACGTATCATGCCAGTGAACCATGGCTGGCAAAAGTTCCACTTGGACTACTCTGGCATCGTGGTGCAAATGGGCAAGGACTGACGCCAGGGTAAACCCCATGCCAAGGCCTCCGATAACCACCTTAGCTCCGGGACGCTGGGCAAGAGGGTGACAGGCCAGGGTTCCCAGGGCCTTTTCCGATGCGCTCCTGCGGCTGTTCATCAGTTCCTGGCCATCCACCCGGATGGAGAACTCCTGATCCCGCTGGAGCAGAACGACTTCGTTTCTGCCATCCGGGGTGGTGGCGATATCCAGCTGTTTCCAGGGAATCATGAGGCCCCTTTGGATTTTAATTCAAGCAATGCCACCGATTCAATGTGAAATGTATGGGGAAACATGTCCACGGGCTGAACTTCCATAACAGTGTAGTGTTCCTTTAACAGAAAAAGATCCCTGGCCAGGGTGGCCGGATTACAGGAAACATAAACAATTTTTTCAGGGGCTATGTTGATCACCTGGTCCACCACATCCTTGTGCATGCCCACCCGGGGGGGATCAATGATCATGACATCACATTTTTTATCAATTTCCGGCAGAACGGTTTTGATGTCTCCCACATGGAAGGTGCAGTTGGTGATACCATTTAAGGTGGCGTTTCTGCCGGCATCGGCCACAGCACTTTCCACAATCTCAATACCGGTGACCCGGGCCGCATCTTTTGACAGCCAGATGGGAATGGTGCCTGTGCCGGAATAAAGATCAAGGACATGCTCGGTGCCGGTCAAGGCCGCATAATGGGACACAAGGGAATACAGTTTTTCAGCTCCCCTGGTGTTGGTCTGGAAAAAGGAATTTGCCGACACCTCAAAGGTAAAGTCCCCCAGGTTTTCCCGGATACAGCGATCCCCTGACAGCACTTTTTCGTAGTCCCCCGTGGAAATACCAGCTTTTTTGGCCGTCACATTGTTCACCACCGAGGTAATGGCGGGGTAACTTGCCATGAGCTGTTCTGCCAGGGGCAGAAGCATGGCGTCGTTTTCTTCCTTTGTCACCAGGTTCACCATCCAGTGGCCATGGGCAGAGGAACTCCTGAGCATCACAAACCGCCAGAACCCTTGATGGGTTTTAAGGCCATAGGCGGGAAGCCCTGAGGCCTTGATGTAGTCCCTGATGTCAGACAGGATCTGATTTCCCAGATCAGGTTGGATCAGACATTCATGGATGTCCACCACATGATCAAAGGTGCCCGGCACATGGAGTCCCAGCCCAAACCCTTTTATAATATCCGGGTCTTCCAGGTCTTCGGGGGTAAGCCAGCGCCGATCGGTGCATGAAAATTCCATTTTATTTCGAAATTGAAAAATATGGTCCGAGGGTACCACGTCCTTCACCGGAACATCCTTTAACATGGCGATGTGTTCCAAAGATTCGATTACATGATTTTTTTTATATTCCAATTGCTTTTCGTAGGGGAGTGCCTGCCATCGACATCCACCGCAATACCCGGCATACCGGCAAGGCGCATCCTGGCGCAGGGGAGAAGGCTTGATAATCGCGATGAGTTTGCCTTCTCCATATTTTTTCTTTTTCTTGGTAATTCGCACCAGGGCTTTGTCCCCGGGAAGGGTTCTATCCACAAAAATGGGAAAGCCATCTGGTTTGGCAATTCCCTTTCCCCCAAAGGCCAGATCAATGATATCAAGTTCGGCTGTTTTTCTCTTTTTTATGCTCATGTTCCTGTTTTTTTAAAGCCCCACGCGTCAGTGGGAAAATAAAGATGAAAAACCCTGATATATTCCTGGCACATCCTTTTCTTTCCCGGTTAAAAAAAGAGCCTGGTCATCGCTGTTGCTTCCTCTTTTTCTTGCTGCTGTCAAGAGGTCATGCACGTGTGTGAACCAAGCCCAATAAAAGCTTGAAATTATAAAGCATGTATGCCATAAAAACAAGCATGAAAACACTAGCTGTTGAATTCATGAGTCAAAATAAAAAAATTGAGGGAAAACTGCATCTCCCGGATGTTGAACAACCACCTGTGGTGGTGGGCTCCCATGGCCTGGAAGGGTCCATGGACTCAGCCAAGCAGACACTTCTTGCCCGAATCCTTCCGGAAATGGGTGTGGCTTTTATGCGCTTTGATCACCAGGGATGCGGTAACAGCCAAGGTGACTTTGTGACGGACACCTCCCTTAAAACCCGGGTGATGGATGTTATCCATGGAGTGGACTATCTCTGGGCGCTGCGGAAAACCCGCCGGGAAATCATGCTGTTTGGCAGCAGTCTTGGCGGTGCGACCTGTATTGCCGCATGGAAAGAACTGTTATCTTTGGGGGTTCATCCCAGAGGTGCCATACTGTGTGCTGCCCCGGTGGACAGTACCACCATCAAAAACATACCCACAGAAGCCACAGCAGATCGCCCCGCCCTGCCCCTGAGTTTTTTCACAGAAAACCTGCTGTTTGATTTAACGGATATTCTGCCCCTACTTGACCATGTGCTGGTTTTTCATGGCGATCATGACAGCATTGTCCCCGTTGAAAACGGCAAAAATATATATGAAAAAACCGGTGATCCCAAAAAGCTGATTATTCAGAAAAATGGAGATCACCAGATGTCGGAGAGTTCCCATCAGGCAGAATTTGAGCGGGAAGTAACACGGTGGGTAAAGGCCTGCTTTGAGAAAACAAAGCCATAAAAAATTTAGACATCAGAGCTCCCAACAGTCCGGGAACGGATCGGGTGACCGTTGGGGGCGACATAATACCATGTTCATAATTTATTATTGTATCATAGTAAATAAATGCTCCACGGACACGTCTTTCAAACAGGGATGAACAAGATCCTTATCCGACACCAGGGCCGTATTAAGATCCACCTGCCAGTCAATGCCCAGATCCGGATCATTATACAAGATGCCATACTCGTCCCCCGGTGCATAATAATCCGAGCACTTGTAAGTGACGTCCACCACATCACTTAAAACAGAAAATCCATGGGCAAACCCTTTGGGTACAAACAGCTGTTTTCTATTTTCATCGGAAAGGATGCACCCGGTCCACTGTCCGAAGGTCTCTGAGTCCTTACGCAGATCCACCGCCACATCAAATATGGTTCCCCGAACGGCATAGACAAGCTTGTCCTGGGGATGTTTCAGCTGGTAATGAAGACCCCGGATCACCCCTTTTTCCGACCGGGAATGGTTGTCCTGGACAAACCGGGCCGTGATGCCGGATTCCTGGTATCTACTTTCCTGCCAGGTTTCCAGAAAAAATCCCCGGGCATCCCCGAACACATCAGGCTCAATAACATAGACTCCTTTCAAAGAAGCTTCGGTGAAACGTACCCCCATCAGAGTCCCTCTCCTCTGGGTCTTTTATCCTTTAAAAGTCCCATCAAATATTGTCCATAATCATTTTTCAGCATATCAGAAGCCAGGGATTTCAAGGCGCTGTCATTGATATACCCCAACCGATAGGCAATTTCTTCAATGCAAGCGATTTTCATACCCTGCCGGTTCTGCACAGCCTGTACATAGGCGGCGGCCTGCTGGAGGGCCTCATGGGTGCCGGTGTCAAGCCAGGCAAATCCTCTTCCAAGTAACTCTACGCGGAGTTGTTTTTTCTTAAGGTATACATTGTTGACATCGGTGATTTCAAGCTCCCCCCGGGGGGAAGGCTTTAGGTTTTCGGCAATATCCACCACCTGGTTATCATAAATATAAAGACCGGGCACCGCATAGGTGGATTTGGGATGAAGGGGTTTTTCTTCAATGCCCATGACCTGACCCGATGGATCAAAATCCACCACACCATATCGTTCGGGGTCCCTCACCGGGTATCCAAAGATGAGCCCGCCCTGTTTCATGGTGACAGCTTCCTTTAAAACATCCTGCAGTCTGGAGCCATAAAAAATATTATCCCCAAGAATAAGGGTAACGCTCTGGTCTGCAATGAACTCTTTTGCAAGAACAAAGGCCTGGGCAATACCCTCGGGCCGGGGCTGTTCCTTATAGGAAATTTCAAGCCCGATGCTGGAACCATCGCCGAGCAGCTCTTTAAACCGGGGCAGATCCACCGGGGTTGAGATAAGCATGATCTCCCGGATACCCGCCAGCATAAGAACGGAAAGGGGATAATAGATCATGGGTTTGTCGTACACCGGCACCAGTTGTTTACTCACGGCCTTGGTAATGGGATAGAGGCGTGTTCCTGATCCCCCTGCCAGAATTAGTCCCTTCATGCATGTCTCCGTTTTATGGAATTTTATCACCAGCCAGTCTTGTGGAAAATGTGATTGTCTTTAAGGCTGCGTGATGGAGATTTAGTTTTGCAATTTCAGACAATGTTGTGATAAATCCCGGGTTATTTCATGAACTCACGAGTCCTAAGGTTTCATTTTTTAGACCACATGCGTTGGTTTTAATTTTAAAAAAACGCATTATGTGGTGGCAAATTGGAGAACTTATGACTGACGAGTCATGCATTATAATGGGTTTTAATCCAGTCAAGATACGCCCCGGACTTGATTCGTTCCACCCAGTCAAGATTATCAAGATACCAGGCAACACTTTTTTCAATGCCCGTGTCAAAGGATTCCCTGGGGGACCATCCCAGATCGGTTTTAATTTTGGTACAGTCTATGGCATACCTGAAATCATGACCGGGTCGATCCTTGACAAAGGCAATTAAATCCCGGCTGTGCGCTACACCAGATGCCCTGTGGCCGGTATTATCAATGAGTGCACAGATCCGTTCCACTATATCCCGATTTTCCATTTCACACTCACCGCCGATATTGTAGGTCTCGCCTCTCTTTCCCTTTTCCATGATGCACCAGATGGCACTGCAGTGGTCTTCCACATACAGCCAGTCCCGGATATTGGTGCCATCCCCATAAACGGGAAGGGGTTTTCCTTCCATGGCATTTAAAATCATCAAGGGAATGAGTTTTTCCGGGAACTGAAACGGTCCATAATTGTTGGAACAGTTGGAAATGGTCACGGGCATACCATAGGTTTCATGGTAGGCCCGGACCAGATGATCCGAAGCCGCCTTGGATGCCGAATAGGGGCTGTTGGGCTTATAAGCAGTGGTTTCGGTAAAATAGCCTGTTTTTCCCAGGGTGCCGTACACCTCATCGGTACTGACATGGTGAAACAATGAGATGCTGGACATGTTTTTTCTGGCACATTCAAGCAGAGTGAATGTGCCCTTGACATTGGTATCTATGAATACCTCGGGAGATATTATGGAGCGATCCACATGGGATTCCGCCGCAAAATGACACACCGCATCAATGCCATGGCTGGAAAAGATGCGGTCCATTTCCCGGGGATTACAGATATCGGCTTTTTCAAACAGGTATCGATCCGGAAAGTCAGCTTGAATATCGTTAAGGCTTTCGGGATTGGCGGCATATGTTAGCTTGTCCACATTAATGATCCTGCCGGTGAATCCGGATTCCTTTAACAGGTAGCGTATGAAATTAGACCCAATAAATCCGCTTCCGCCGGTTATCAGCATGTTTTTCATGGATGTCACCTGTTTAAATGCCTATTCTTTAAAGGATTTTTTGTAAAGGTCCGCCAGGGCTTTTTTTGCATCATCGGTGAGATTCCGGGTACCGGTGCCAGCAAAGGTCTTGTGGCTGATGGTGGGACTTACCTCTTTCCATGTATTGTCAATCCAGGAAAACCATGCCTGTCGATCCTGCTCATAGACAAATACCGGACGATTGAAAAGTCGTGCCAGTTCCACTCCCCATCCGGTCCCCCCCTTCACAGTGTTGTCTGGGAGAATCCAGCCCACCACAAACACTTGGTATCCTCTGTTTACCATGTGAAAAATGGACTGAAACACCTTTCTTATTTTATCCACCCGGGAAAATTTTCTTCCCATGCGGGCGGATACGATGTCCATGCTGATGTCTCCTTTTTTCAGATCCTCCTCGGAAAGCATTTTCACGCCCCGGGTACGCTCAATATTGTGACCTTCAAAGGAAAAGTTCACCTCGTTGATACCGAACTGTTCTGCCAGTTTTCCAAATTCCGCCTCGGCTCCCCGGTGTCCCCCGCTGAACAGCGTAACATCTGAATTGTCGCTCATTTTTATTTTTCTCCTGTTTGATTGATAACGATCTTAAAAAACTCATATCTGACATAAATCAAGAAAAAATTCAATGGCTTTGATGCATTTATCTTTGACAAAAGCCCTTTTCAGTAATAATTAATGTTTATTATGAAAAAACATGAAACTAAATATCTAAAAGACTACAGGCCCCCGGCATACTGGATTGACAGCATTGATCTCCAGTTTGATCTTTACGAGGAGGAAGTAATTGTTTCCTCTTTTATGAAGATTCGACGAAACAACGAACAGGCCGGGGAGCATACGCCCCTGGTGCTGGACTGCAAAGAACCCGATATTATCCATGTGGTTGCTGGTGACATGGTATTATTGCCCGGGGAATACGAGGTGTCAAAGACATATTTTAAACTGAACAGGGTACCGGAAAATTTTACCCTGGAAATTAAAAATCGTTTAAAACCCCATAAAAACACATCACTGGAAGGACTTTATAAATCAAGCGGCACCTTCTGCACCCAGTGCGAAGCAGAGGGTTTCAGAAAAATCATTGCCTACCCCGACCGCCCCGATGTCATGAGCCGGTTTTCCTGTGTTATCACCGCAGACAAAGGCAAATATCCAGTGCTGTTGTCCAACGGCAACCTGGTGGACAAAGGAGTCCTTAAAGATAATCGGCACTATGTAAAATGGGAAGATCCCTTTAAAAAACCAAGTTATCTTTTTGCCTTGGTGGCAGGGGATCTGGTGTGCATAAAAGATCAGTTCACCACCTGCTCGGGGCGGGATATCACCCTTCATATTTATGTGGAAGCGGAAAATAAGGACAAATGCGACCATGCCATGAAGTCGTTAAAGCAGTCCATGGCGTGGGATGAGGAGCGTTTCGGCCTGGAATATGATCTGGACCTGTACCAGATTGTGGCCGTGAATGATTTCAACATGGGAGCCATGGAAAACAAGGGCTTGAACGTTTTTAATTCCAAATATGTTCTGGCCCGACCGGAAACTGCCACGGACCTGGATTTCATGAATATCCAGGGCGTCATCGGCCATGAGTATTTTCACAACTGGACCGGGAACCGGGTTACCTTGAAAAACTGGTTTCAGTTAAGTCTCAAGGAAGGGTTGACCGTGTTCCGGGATCAGGAGTTCACCTCGGACTTAAACTCCCGGGCCGTCAAACGCATATCAGATGTAAAAAGTTTAAGAACCCTTCAATTTCCTGAAGATGCAGGCCCCATGAGCCATCCGGTGAGACCGGAGGCCTACATTGAAATGAATAATTTTTACACCATGACCGTTTACCAGAAAGGTGCGGAAGTCATCCGCATGATTTTTGAAATCCTCGGCAAAGAAACCTTCAGAAACGCCCTGGATCTTTATTTTGAACGGTTTGACGGGCAGGCTGTCACCACAGAGGATTTTGTCCAGACCATGGAAGATGCCTCGGGGGTGGATCTATCCCGGTTCCGGCTATGGTATTCCCAGTCCGGTACTCCCCGGGTGAGCATAACCCGCACATATGACAAAGATACCCGACAGCTTTGTGTGACACTTTCCCAGAAAACTTTGCCGGATCATAACCAGACCAATAAAGAAGCCCTTCACATTCCTGTGCGTTTCGGCCTTCTGGACAAAAACGGTAAAGAGATCACCCCGCCGGACCAAAGCCTGCTGGAGCTGAAATCAGATAAAAACACCTGGGTGTTTGATGGTGTTCCAGAGGGGAGCATCCCCTCTTTATTCCGGGGTTTTTCTGCACCTGTGATTATAGACAGTGATCTGACCCATGAAGAACTTGCCTTTCTCATGGCCTATGACACCGATGCCTTTAATCGTTGGGATGCGGCCCAGCAGCTTTATTTCCGGGAAATTGACAGACTTATGTCCGCCGGGCAGAACCAGAGCGAACTTGTGCTGTCTGCCCACCTGGTGGATGCTTTTAAAAAGGCTCTTCAGGATACTGGCCAGGATAGGGCATTAACGGCAAAAACCATCACCCTACCCGACGAGAACGAGATCGGGGAAAAATATGATATTATTGATGTGGATGCCATTCATGCGGCCAGGCAATTTCTGAGAAAAAGCATTGCCACAGCCCTTGAAAGCCAGTTGCTGGACACCCTCGAAAAGTGTTCCAAAACAGATCCAAAGGATATTTCCAATGCTGCCATGGCGGACAGAAGCCTTGAAAATGCGATATTGTTTTACCTGGCGAGCATTGATACCCCGACTTATAAAAAAATGATGCATGATCATTTCATGTCCGCCGGTAATATGACCATGGAAATTGCGGTCCTGACACTTTTATGTGACATGGATGATCCTTTGACAGACATGGCCCTGGATCAATTCTATCAAAAATGGCACACGGATCTCCTTGTCATGGATAAATGGTTCAGTGCCCAGGCGGCTGCCACCAGGCCCGGTAGCCTTGGGCGTATAAAAGCCCTGTGTCAGCATCCTGATTTTAACTGGAAAAACCCCAATCGCATCCGGTCCCTCATCGGGGTTTTCGGCATGGGCAACCCCTTTGTGTTTCACCAGAAAGATGGGGAGGGATACCGATTCTTTGCAGATCAGGTCATTCATCTGGATAAAATAAATCCCCAGGTTACGGCCCGCATGGTGTCGGCCTTTAACCGTTACCGTCGTTATGATGAAAGTCGTCGTGGATTGATGCAGCAAGAGTTGCAACGAATTCATGCGGTTCCCGGGCTTTCCCGGGATGTGTATGAGATTGTTTCCCGGGCGCTGGGCCAATGATAAAAATGGGCACAAACCAGAACGGTAGACAGCTCAATTGTCCGGTTCCGATTGCCCATCGGGGAGGGCGGCTCTGCTGAGGTTGCCTTGGAGGCTGCCTTTTCATATAAAAAAAATTTGATCTTGGTCATAAGATGCGCCACCCTTGGTGGGGGTCACCCCCCCCCAATGATGAGAATCACCCATCTTATGACCAAGACCAGCTATTGTGACCCAATTGAAAAAATGGGAATGCGCCCTTTACTGATTATCCACGGTTTCAATGAAGAAAAGCGTGGCTCCCACAGGAGCAAAGGACAAAAATAATATGTTCAACCAGGGAATGAGAAAACAGATTCCAAATCCCAGATGAAACAAAAGGTTTTTCTTCAAATACCGAAATCTTTTTCCAAAGGTCTCCATGCGCCGGGCCGGTACCAGATCAGTGTTATCCCAAGCTAGAAAAATACCTGCTGCAAGGGCGGATAGCACTGCCACCGCCGGTCCCAGGGGGGTTAGAAAACCCACAATGGTCAACATAAGCATCAAAAACATGGGAATCATGGCCCGGGGGATTTCCTGACGGATCAGATGGAATAAAGTTCCCATAAGGGATATTTTTTCACCAGGCCCCTGTTGACCGCCCCGGATTATTTTTTCCGTGATCCGGGACATGAGATCCATGATAAACACGCAGAAAAAAAGCTGGGCAATGATATAAGACACAAGGCTTGACACCATGGCCAGAAAGACGGAAAGAATCCAGGAAAGGGCCGTCCAGACATATACCAGCCATCCGGATTCCGGCATGGTCCATATCATGTTAAGTATTTCCCGATGCCAGACCAGAATGGACCCAGCCAGGGCCATGGTAATGAAAACAACAATAATAAACCGCAACATCCCCAGCATCAAAAGTCTGGGGGTTTTTATTCCCATCCAGAGACCTCTTAAATTATAGATAATCCCCTTAATAAACCCCATTGTTACTATCCTTTGTTTCTAAAATTAGATTTTATGTGTGCTCAGTTCTTTGTGCCGAAAACAATCGGTTGTATGATCGTTTACCATACCCACTGCCTGCATAAATGCGTAGCAGATTGTCGGACCGACAAAATTGAATCCACGTTTTTTTAAATCTTTGCTCATCATTTCTGATATTTTTGTTTTTGCCGGAAGTTCTGCCATGGATTTCCATTGATTTTGTATGGGAATACCCTCAACATAACGCCAGAAATATGCATCCAATGAGCCGAATTCATCCAGAATGTCAATAACACCCTGGGCATTCCGAATGGCCGATTTAATCTTGAGCTGATTGCGGACAATGCCTGAATCAGCTAAAAGACGGGTTATATCCTCCTGGGAATAACTGGCAATTTTATGGCAGTCAAAGCCATTAAAAGCCTTTCTGTAATTCTCTCGTTTTCTAAGGATTGTCAGCCAGCTCAGACCGGCCTGGGCACCTTCCAGAATAAGAAATTCAAACAACAGCCTGTCATCATGAACGGGAACACCCCATTCATCATCATGGTAAGCTATATACAAAAGATCGGTTCCACACCATTTGCATCTATTTTTCATGGAAGGGTCAGGGTATCCAGTTATTGTCTTGGCATTTTTTAACATAATTTTCCTTTAACTCCCGGATGAACGCCTCCATGGCCATGCGGCACTGGCCCTGGGTGGCATCCGGATCAAGGAGAACCTTATCATAATCATTTTTTATCTGTAAATCATCAATAATCTCAAGTTCAAGGCTCTCCTTGTCCGGGCGTGGCATCTCTTTTTCCACCAGTTCACAACCCACAAGGTGGGCTTGCCTGCCCACCGCAGAACGGGCCATATCCAGCTGATTTTTATCCATGAGTTCCTTCAACAGCTGCTCGTATCTGTCGATGGGATTGCGCTGACTGCCCGATGTTTTTGGATCTGCAGACCATCTTTCTATCTGTCGCTCTCCCCTTTGAAACAGGGATGTCAAGGTTGCCTTTCCCAGGTAATGGATACAGGCGGAAAAAAATTCCCATGTTTCCACGGGGGGGACTGTGGGTTCTCTGTTCATTGGATCCTCATATTTTTTTGTAACCAGGTAAAACTCTCCACAAAAAAGGAGTTGACCCGATTATTACCGAAGGATTAAAAAAGTCAGCGCATCTTAATCGGATTCAATGCTTTTTTCAATGGCCGTAAAAATATTCTGGTACCCGGTGCACCGGCATAAATTTCCGGCATGGGCTTTTCGAATATCTCCGGGACTGACATCTTTGCCCTTACATTTTTCTACAAAAGAGGTGGTGGCCATGATGAAACCCGGGGTGCAGAAACCGCATTGAACCGCCCCCTCATCCACATAGGCCTGCTGAACCTTTGATGGCTTGCCGTCCCTGGCTTCACCTTCCACCGTCCGGATCTGTTTTCCCTCCGCCCACAGGGCAAGGTAAATGCAGGAATCCACCAACACATCATCCACCATGACAGAGCAGGCACCGCACTCGCCCACACCGCATCCCTGCTTGAGGCCGGTAAGCCCTAAATTCTCCCTGAGGACCTCGGCCAGGGATTTCCGGATATCAACCCTAAGTGTCCTTTCCCGGCCGTTAATAGTGAAAGAGATTTGTCTGAAATATCCATCTGTCATGGTAATTCCTCCCCGGCCCGCTTCAATGCCTTGATTGTGGCCCTTTTTGCAAGTTCGGTAATGATATTCAACCGAAATTCTCTGGAAGCCCGCCAGGAGGTTCTGGGGGTCACCTCTTTGGTCACGGCTTGGGATATGTCCTCTATCAACCTGGATGACAGGGCCTGCCCCCTGGCCATATTTTCCGCCCTGTGGCAACGCATGGGCACAGGCCCTGCCACACCAAAGGCAATGCGATAATCTTGTAACCTGCCCTTTTTTATTTTCAAATTAACGGCGCAGCCAATGGTGGCAATGTCCATGGCATCGCGCATGGCATATTTATAATAACAGCCAAACGCATGATCATGGTTTTCTGAAGAGATTTTAATGGCTATGAGAACGTCTCCGTGTTTAAGGTCCACCTTGCCCGGCCCCAGGTAAAAGTCTGCAATGGGAATGTCACGACTACCTTTAGGGCCCTTAACGGATAATACCGCATTCAGGGCAAATAAAGGCGAGGCGCTGTCAGCACTGGTGACGCCGTTGCAGATATTGCCGCCAATGGTGGCGATATTTCGAATCTGGGGACCGCCCACACTTTGTGCGGCATCCACAAGCATGGGGATATGGGTATTGATGATATCGGATTCAATCACCTGGGAAAAGACTGTACCCGAACCGATGACAATGGTGTTGTCCCCATCTTTTTTAATAAAATTCAGCTCTCCTAAGCCATGGATATCCACCAGGTGTGAAAATTGTTTTTTGCCTTCCCGAAGTTTGATCAATACATCCGTGCCGCCGGCGATGAGTTTTGCATCGGGGTTTTCCGTTAAAAGGGAGATGGCTTCTTTAACTGAACCGGCCTTTTTATGGCTTGAAATGTCAAACATTGCTCCCTCCTTTTCCATCAATAAGGCCATGATCCTTGAATGCGGTGAACAAGGTGTGGGGGGACAGGGGTAAAGAGTTGATGCAAAGGCCTGTGGCATCCAGAACGGCATTTCTGATGGCCGGAGGCGGTGAGATCACGGGCGGTTCTCCTAAGGCCTTATTGCCGTAAGCTGAAGTTGGTTCAAATGTTTCCACAAAATCATGGTGAATGGGGGGCACATCGGTAAATGTGGGAAATTTATAATCCAAAAGATTGTTATTGTATATATATCCCGTCTTTGGATTAATGAGCAGCTCTTCGGAAAGGGCCGCTCCAATGCCCATGAAGGCGCCGCCGTGGATCTGCCCCCCGGACTGGACCGGATTGATGATCACCCCGGAGTCGTGGACACTGATCATCCGGTTGATTTTAATTTTACAAAGGGGGATGTCCACGGTGATATCCACAAAGGTACAGCCAAACACCGGGGCGTTTGTGGTGGCTTTAAAAGAGGCTTCAGCAGTAAGCTGGCAGCCACGTTCCTTGTGATAAAAGCTGTCAATGGCCAGGGTTTTCATATCCATGACCTGTACGCTTTTACGGGTATCCACGATATTGCCGTCCACAATATCCAGGCCGGCAACATCGCTATCTGTTATGACTGCGGCATGGTCCAGTATTTTTTTCCGAAGATCCGTAGCTGCCCTGAACACGGCATTGCTCACCACATAGGCCTGTCTTGAAGCATAGGCCCCGGTATCAAAGGGAGTGACATCGGTATCCTGGGCCTGGACCACCAGGACATTTTCATAGGAAAAAGACAGGGTCTGGGCCACCATCTGGGCCACCACCGTGTCGGACCCCTGCCCGATTTCAGTGGCACCCACCATGACATGGACCGTGCCGTCCTGATTCAGGGCGATTCTTGCACCTGCAATTTCAACACACACAGGATAGGTGCCCGAGGCATAACTTAAGCAGGCCAGGCCCAGCCCTTTTCTCACCGGTCCGATTTTAAATTTTTCATACTCTTTCTTTTTTTCATCCCAGCCAATAAAGTCTCTGCCCTTTATCAGACAATCGGCAAGGCCGCAGCTGAGTATTTCTTTGCCGGACAACAGATTCATATCACCCTGGCGGGCAACATTTTTCAGCCTGAATTCAACGGAATCCATGCCTATTTTCCTGGCCGCATCCTCTGTGGCGCATTCAAGGGCGTAGATGATTTGGGGCGATCCATAGGCTCTCATGGCTCCCGCCACCGGTGTGTTGGCATAAAGGGTCCGTGCATGAAAGGAGGTTGCTGCCCTGGGATATAATGAGCTTTGCTTACTGCCGCCGGCAGCTGCAACGGAATGGCCGTGGGAGGCATATGCGCCAGTGATGGAAATGACATCCATATGTCTGGCCACAATGGTACCGTCATTCATGACACCTGTTTTGACATCAATATAAAAGGGGTGCCGGGTCCGGGTGCCTATCATACATTCCTCCCGGGACAGGTTGATCTGAACGGCCCGGCCATTCAGTTTAAGGGTCAAAAAGGCCACCATGGGCTCTAAAATGACATCCTGCTTATTGCCGAATCCTCCGCCGACAAATGGTTTTATCACCCGGATACGGCTCAAGGGAATATTGAGAACCTCTCCCACAATTCGACGTGCAATATGAGGAATCTGGGTGGATGAAACAATGACAATCTTATCAAGATCATCCATGTAGGCATGGGAAATATGATTTTCAATATGACAATGCTGGACCATGGCGGTGCGAAAACTGCCCTCAACCACATGATCGGCCTTTTCAAAGGCCTGATCCACGTCATTGCCAAAGGTATAGGTGTGTTCACCCACAATATTGGATGACCCTTCATGGATCTGCCTTGCATTTTCTTCCAGGATATCTTCAGGAAGGATAAGGGGCTGGTACTCATCATAGGCGACCTCAATAAGTTTGAGTGCTTCATTGGCCACCAGTTCGTTTTCGGCCACGACAATGGCGATTTCATCTCCCATGAACCGGACATCCCGGGTCAGCAGAAGACGGTCTGCCGCATCCTTATGATCCTCTGTCAGGGCCAGGGGGTGACCGGCGGTGGGAAATTTATTTTCAGGAACGTCTTTATAGGTGAATACGGCATGGACACCGTCAAGATTTTCAGCCTTCTTAGCATTTATGGCGGTCACCCGGCCATGGGCAATGCTACTTCTGAAATATTTTGCCACCAGCATATCCGGGTGATAAAAATCTTCGGTGTATCTTGCACGCCCGGTGACCTTGGCCATTGCATCAACACGATTTACTGATTTACCGACTGCCATGATTGACCTGTCTCCTTTGGACCGCAAATTTTATAATTTGAGGGAAATGAACCCGTCTTTATGGAACGAATAAAGAAATCCAAGTTTCACCGCATTTGCCAGATCAAATTTCTTTTTATTGTCTTGAATGGCCTCGATCTGAATCACCTGATTAATGTGGGGTAAAAGTCAAACAGGCTTGAACTCAATATCAACCTTGTAGCCCAGGGCAGCTGCATATTTTGAAATTGTTTTAAATGTGGGATAGGAAATGTTCTCACCGGATTCCAGCCTGGAGATATTGCTTTTATTGGTTCCCATTATCCCGGCAAGTTGTTCCTGGGTTACTCCCTTATTTATTCTCAACTTAATTAATTTGCGTCGTAATTCAAACACTGGCTCAAGGGAGTCACATTCTTTTTTTACTGCCGGATTCTTCAATGCTTCATCTTTAAAGCTTTCAAAATCAAAATCATCCAATCTTAACCTCCTTCATTCTCTTAACGACAAGATCCATATCTGTTTTGGGAGCGTTCATGCTTTTTTTGATTATTGAGTGCAAGACGACTATCTGTTTTTCTTCAATCGAGCAGAAAAATGACTTTGCTATACCATCACATCCTTTTTGCTCTTATCTCATTTTCCCCAGCGGCGCGGTGTGTGGCCTGCCCAAGTCTGGCCCGAACTCTTTAATGAGTTCAAATGTCCGGATCAAATTGGCAACAATACCGTCGAGTAGTCCTAATTTCTCCTTTTTCGCCTTATTATTATAAAATTCTATTCTCCAATTCATAAGTTGTCAAGTTTGATAACTTATGTAAAGACATTTTATCAATAACCCGGCCGGGGACCTCTGCGTTGCCTAAAAAACAAATTCCTTCTACCCTCCACAAAGGGGGCATGTCGGTAACCCACTCATTACGTCCTCGCTCTATCCTCCCAAGCTGATAAAGTCTATCCCAACATAGCTTGAACCAACACACAGCCCGCTGAACAGGATCAACACATACCCTGACAAACCTCAGCAACAGGCTGAATGAGATACACCATATCAATAAGAAGGAGAACACCATGTTCAAAAGACTTTTCAAAGTAGGCCAATCAAATATCAATTCTGTAATAGACCCATTGGAAGATCCCATAAAAATGACCGAACAAGGCATAAGGGATCTCAAAAAAGACCTCCAAGCAGCCATGGAGAGTCTGGCCCAGGTAAAAGCCATGGCCATCAGAACCAGAAAAGAGGCCAATGCAAAACAAAAACTGGCAGAGGATTATGAGAACAAGGCAAAGCAACTCCTCCTAAATGCCAGTAAAGGCACAATGGATACAACAGAGGCAGAAAGACTGGCAACCATGGCCCTGGAAAAACAGGCAGAGCTGTCATCAGAAGCCAAAAGACTCAGTGATGAGGCAACAGGTCATGAAGCCATGGCAACAACCATCAACACAAGCGTGTCTAAATTGCGCTCCACCTTGACCACATATGACAACGAGCTGACCACCCTCAAGGCCAGGGCAAAGACAGCGGCATCCACAAAGAAAATAAATGCCCAGCTCTCCACCATGGACGCATCAGGAACAGTTTCCATGCTGGAAAGAATGAAAGAAAGAGTTGAGGAGGAAGAATCATTGGCATCGGCCTATGGGGAGATCCTTGACCAGACAGACACCACAGACAAAGAGATAGATAAGGCCCTTGCAGACAAAACACCCAAGGGATCAGCCATGCTGGATGCACTCAAGAAGAGAATGGACATAGACAAATAGACCACCCATGAAATAAAAGGTCATGTCTCCCCCGGCAACCCATACACACAAAGCGTCAATACGCCGGGGGCTGCTGGCCAAAAGATAAGAAAGGTGGTATACTGAGAAATTCTGTAAAGGGATAAATTTGAGAGTGGATCAGAAACCCAATTGGAATAAGGAAATAAAGCTAAAGCACCGGAGCTTGACCGGAGAAACAAAAAAGGCCTTCAACAAATTTTGCTGAAGACCCTTGAGTTTAATGGTACGCCAGGCAGGACTCGAACCTGCGACCTACGGATTAGAAGGCCTTTGAGTTAAACACTTGAAATAACAACTACAATCAAGACACCCAGCGCAAGTCAGCATGACTCTTCTCGTTTTCCAAGGCAACCCAGAGCATTGGATAAGGCATATGCAAAAAATGTCCTTAAAGCTGAGGCTGGATACCAGTTTTAAGGGAAATCCCATCATACAAGAACTTTGCCTTGCCCCTCAGGCAAAGTTACCAACAAGAACAACACTCCATCACAGACAAAGTACCGGAAGTTGACCGGAAACTTACGACGGAAAAAATCACCACCACTCCCAGGATCCCCCCCCCCAAAAAAAAATGACCGTGAAGACAGATATCATACGTGTTTGCAATCCCCAACAACTTCTGAAGACTATGTGACCACGAATACCTTCTTGGAAAGTATCATAGACTATACACAAGAAACAAATAAAAGGTTGCACCCCACACTTTGACTATGGTAGTCAAATTTCTCCATAGACGATAGTAAATTACTAACAATGGAGACAATGTGAAATGATAACCAGAAAAAGCGACAAAACAAGAATAACTGAGTATCAAGAAAATTACTGCAAAATATGGGAAAATGCCAAGGAAGGCATGGAAATCAAAAAGAACACCGAGAAGTCCATTAGAAAATATGAAGATGGAGAACTGTTAACCAATCTTTTTAGATCAAAAGGTTTTAGCGGAAAAGTTAACAAAGCGTTCAGGTATCTCAGAAAACCACTGTCTTACTTTGATGATGAGAAAAATCTTGATGAAAATGAGGTTCTTAATAACGTCATAGCAAAGCTACAAACGCATGATGATATCTTAATTGGATACGCTTTTTTTTATAAATGGAAAAAGAATGCAGCCAATAAATGTACAGGTATGACAAAAGAAATCATTAAAAAATTCCCTTCTTTTGAGGAGTTCAAAATTGGGACAATACACATAAATGCTCCCTCTGACACACGAAGAGATAGACCAATCTTCTATGACAAATCTCAAGCAGAGCCCAGAAATATGGAAAAACTTGTACTTTGCAAAGAGACCTTTTCAGCCATCAAAATACATGAGACATACGCGACATCAGTCTGGGCTTACCTAAAAGAAGAAATCATCTATGAGATGAAAATCCCTAATGTTCATCACTTGGAAATCTGGATAGACAGGGACGACCAAGAAAATGTTGATATCGAGAAGATATGTGAAAACTTCGAAAATTCTTGTCAGAGACTAAATATCGTTCGTTACTCTGGGTTAGCAGAAGATCCCGAATGGGAAACCATGTTCGGTGAACCCGTTGAGTCTGAATATCTTGCTCATAAAGAGGAATTAGTAGTTTGTGCGGGAAGTGACGTAAGAGATGCCATAGCCGAAAAATATGAGACTGAGGACATCTTTGTTGTGAGCAAGGACTCTATCTTGTTCGAAGAACCCCGAGTACCATCAGCACACCACTTAGAAATATGGATAGAACGCACAGAGTATGAAAAACATTGTCACTCTCAAGATGATGAAAGTGCTTCAGAGACAATTTTCAATGGGCTTGAGGAGCACTACAAAAAATTCTGCGAGGACTTGGAAATTATCCTCTACTCTGGCTTAGCAGAAAATCCAGAATGGTACACATACGATGAAACAGAGTTGAAGCTTGGGATGAATGCCAAGGAGGCTTTAGTTGTTTGCTCAAAATATGACGTAAGGGATGCCATAGCTAAAAAATATGGTTGTTCAGATGCTTTAATTGTAATCAATGACAAGTCCTTGTTCGAACAACCAGAGATACCAGGAGCATACCACTTAGAAGTGTGGATAGATCGCACCGAGTATGAAGGATATTGTCAATCTGAAGATGGTCAAAATGGTTCTGAGTCAATCCCCGATGAACTGGTAAATCACTACAAACAATTTTGTACGGACTTGGAAATTGTCCTTTACTCTGGCTTAGCAGAAGAACCCAAATGGCACATCTACGATGACACAGAAACGCTAAATGAAATATATGGCCCAACAGATGCTGAGGATGAACTGTTAGATGAAGACCCTGAAGAACTACATGAGAAGGAGTCTGATGAGCAGGAAGATGGAGACTCTGAAGATCCTGAATATGTCGAGGATGATGAATCACTGATAAACGATGAATACATAGAGATGTCCTTTGATGATATAATGACCACCGAATATCAAGAAGAATCAGAACTAAGTTTCACACCGCTGACATTAGAAAATCCTCCCACACCCTTTCCCATAGAAGCACTACCTACCTGGCTAAAAGAGTTTGTCAAGGCAGGGAGTCACTCCATACAGGTACCATTGGATGCTGTCGCTATGCAAGTCCTTGCGTGCCTTGCGGTCGCATCACAAAGGAAGTTTGAGATAAGGCTAAAAGATAACTACGAAGAGACCCTCAGCATATATATAATCACGGTAATGCGACCAGGAACCAGGAAAAGCGCAGCTTTTAAGTTGACATGCAAACCCATCACCGATCACGATGTAAGGCATTATGAAATTTTCAAGAAAAGCCTGAGTGCCAAAGAAAACGAGTTAGAACGTATCGAGATGATGCGCAAAAAAGCAGAGAAAAAGTATCTGGAAGCCATAGGTACCGATGAAGAAAGATCTCTGAAAGAAGTAGCTGATAAGCTCTTCACAGAGAAGGAGGCATGTAAAAGAGCTACCAAAGAACCACCCCGTCTGCTGGTAGATGACATAACTCCAGAATCTTTTACGACAGAACTCTATAATAATAATGGGAAACTTGCTTGTTTAGCTCCCGAGGGTGACTTTGTCAATAATTTGACCAGCAACAGATACTCGTCTGGCCCCAACTATAGTAATCTTTTAAAGGCAAGCGGTGGTGAAACAATACAGGTGAACCGTAAGGACCGAACCGAGTTCATAGCAAGGCCTGCTTTCACCTTTGGGTTATATTTTCAACCTGCCTTGCTGAAAAAAACTTTCGCAAATCCAGAGGTTAGAGGTAGGGGGCTATGGGGAAGGATCTTTTTCTGTATCCCCAAAGACACACTGGGGCATCGTATTGCCAATCCAGCAAGTATTCCGAAAGAAATTCATGAGACCTACAATTATAACATCTTAAAATTACTCAAGCTTAAGGATAATGAGGAAAGTGAGCCAAAACTCATCACTCTTTCAAAAAACTCAGGTAAGCAATGGGATGACTTTTTCGTTGCAGTAGAAAAAACGATGAGAGAGACTGGCAAATACAGCCACATGACAGATTGGGTAGGAAAACTTAATGGACATACGTCAAAAATTGTAGCCCTTTTACACCTTGCCGAAAATGTCGACACCACCGACGGGTGGAAACAACCAGTGAATGCGGCAACAATGAGAAATGCCATCAAAATTGGTAAATATCTCCTGAAACATGCAGAGGTTGCCCTTACACCAACTGAACCCAAGATAAAAGAAGCAGAATATGTCTGGAAAAAAATCAAGGAAAGCGATCGAAAGATGATGACTTCCAGCGAAATACATCAATTGACGAAAGGTCACTTTACTAATATAGACGAACTCAAAGCAGCTCTGAAAACTCTATGCGACAAAGGATACCTATATGAGAGTAAGGGTGTAAGGCCACCTGGCAAAAGTAATCGGGGAAGAAAACCTGCCCCCCTATACACAATCAACCCAGATGTGCTCGACTGGGAAAGAACTCAGAAAAAACAAGTCTGATGGACACAAGCAGTTCCTAAAATTCCTGTAGTTCCCACAAATAGGCAATCAGACCTTTACCAAACTGCCTTCGGGAATTACGGGGATGTCCAGAACTAACCGACTGTCTCTCCTGGAAAGGTGCTCACCCCCAAAAAAACACTCTGATGGGCGAAGAGTTGTTCCTAATAATCCATAAAATCCTACAATTACCACCCTACCTGAAAATCTTTTTGGGGAAATTAGGGAATATAGGGAACCACTTTCAAAAAAATATCCGCACCCACTCCTGCAAAAAGGGATAAATGAGGATAGGCCATACCCAGACCACCTGGATGTGATAAGGGCAGGACCTTGCAGGTACTATCTGACAACCTCTGTAATATGGCTTGATGCACTGTCCGTTACCACTTGCGGCCCCCTGATCACCAGCCTCCATGGGTTTTATGATACCCATCCAGGAGTTGTCTTCCAGGAACTGCCACTAAATACCAAGGTTCAACATCCGGGTTATCACAGTATGGTGCTGGTTCGATGTACTGGCCGATCTGCGTGCCTTAATCATAGTCAAATACATTTGGTTATCCCGTGTAGTTATGGATGACAGAAACACCGTCACAACCCCAGACACAGCAGGAAACCCTCCAAACCAAACAATCAACAATCTTTCTAATTAGGGGAATTTTAGGAATATAGGGAAGCAGATGTTGATCTCAAAAATATTTTCATAATGTACATAATCATAACCAAAGAACAATCAAAGAGCTTGGAGGAAGTAGCTGTTACAAGCATACCTGATGATCAAAACCAATAAGAATATAAGAACCTTACAATCTGATATCAGCACACCTATACTCCCCGCCCCAATACCATAAACAGAAATGAATGGATATGAGAGAAGGAAGTCAGTACTTGTGGTCTTACGAATGTCCATATACCCGGTCTTTCCCCAGAGAATGATGAAGGCCGTTGTGGACCGACTGGCATGGAGCCTAAGCGGAACTGCCAGGCGAAAAGTGCACGACGGACATCATCCAATTCTCAGGGAAAGAATCTAAAGGAAAACACTTTTCAAAACTACATCTATCAATAAAAATCAATAATAATATAAGAACTTTGCAAAGAGTCATCAGGATGACTACAAAATCCTACAACACCTGTAATCTCAATAAGTTTATATGTTGGATAACCATATCAGGCTCTGCCTTTCCAAAATATCATCAACAGGAGGTCTGTGTAATATTACTTCGTTTGCTGGATACCCATCAAAGGGTAACCAATCTCTTTTTATAATCTGTGGAATATCTGGAATATATGGAACCAGATGTTGATCTCAAAAATCTTTTTATAGACCACCATGACCATAACCAAAGAAAGATGAAAGAACCTGGAAGGAAATAGCTTTCATAACTATATCTGATAGTCAAAACAAATAAGAATATAAGAATCTTACAAGCTGTTACCAGAACACAACAAAGGTTTTAAACAACTGAAATATCAATGAGTTTGCATGCTGGATAACCATACCACCCTCATCCCATCACAGAGCCATCTTTTCCAAGACAACATCCACAGGATGATATCTGTATCACTACCTCACTGATTAGATACCCATCAAAGGGTACAATCCATCTCCAGGGGAATAGGGCTCAATATCTGAAGAGATACAACAAATAGAAATATAAGATAAAATCATAAAGAAACATCTCATGCACCTTGTGCCTACGACTGGCATTTCCGCTTGAGGCTCCATGCCGTCGGGCACAACTACGCTGCTACGAGAACAGGCTCTGCCTGCTCCCGGTAGCTCGCATCGATGTGGGTAAAGACAAAGCTAAACAGGCTCATCATCCTCATAGTGACAATCTAGCCAATCAATAACTCTTTTCTAATCTATGGAATATCTGGAATATATGTACATATATGTTGATCTCAAAAAACTTCTCATAAAGCACATAATCATAACCAAAAACAATATAAGATATTTTACAAATAGATATCAATATATCTACAACAACTATAGTATCAATAGACTTATATGTTGGATACCCATCAAAGGGGAAGCCATCTCCAGGTGAAAAAGTCTCATCATCTGAGGAAACACTATGAGTAAAAACAAGATGAGATCCTAAAGACATATCCTTTGTGATACCCATGAGTCCCTTTCCAGTTATGAGTTTCTCTTTTCAGTTCCCTTCCCAATATTCTCTAATTTCCAACAATTAGTTTTTTATAACTTCTTGTACAAACCTTTTTATGATCAATACTCTTGGTGTTTACTTCCGACACCGGGGAAAACTTCTACATACCTTGCCATCCCACAGCAATCAGGAAACATGAGAATGGAATGATGTCCATCGTGCACTTCTCTCCTGGCATTTCCGCTTGAGGCTCCATGCCAGTAGGCGCACGACGGGCCATCACCATTCTTGGAATAAAGGCCCTTGCACAACAAATAGTCACCATAAGTTTATATGGTTGTATAACCCCCTATCATCACCCCTACAGAGGCCCTGTCTTTGCCATAAATATCATAACCAGGATATCTGTAATAATAATCCACTTGTTGGATGCCCATATGCCCCCACCATCACCAAGGAAACATATCTCAGTATCTGAAGAAGAAGTAAGTAAAAATAAAATGAACTCATAAAGAAACATCTCATGCACCTTGTGCCTACGACTGGCAATTCCGTTTGGCTACATTGCCGTCGGGCACAACTACGCTACGAGAACAGGCTCTGCCTGCTCCCGGTAGCTCGCATCGATGTGGAACAAGGGCGTACAAGTAAGAGAAAATAACTGTTTTTATAAATTTCTTATCGGTGTGGTTTTTTCTATCCCAGATAGGTTCCTAAAATTCCCTAAATTCCTACAATTAGGTTTCCATGGGTTTTCCATGGTTCTCACCGGTAACTCTAATCAAACATTTTCTCCCAGTTATCTTTGCTCACTCTTCTGACACCGGGAAAACCATCACAACGGTGACCATGCCGCCAGAATCTTGGAAAAGAACAAGCATACCCCCCGCCTATAGTTTTGTGGTATGGTGGTGCACGCTGTGCGCCTACTGGCATGGAGCCCAAGCGGAAATGCCAGGAGAGAAGTGCACGGCGGGTATCACATACATGCCACAAAAAACAAACATACTCTGGAGATTCTGACCGTTTTATTTTTCTACTCTCACTTTGCTTCCTGAAATTCCCTAATTTCCTACAATTTGATTTTCTGGAATATCTGGACATATCTTATGCCCACAGTTACTTTCCTTTTGCCCATCCCTTTTATAACCCCACGATCAGATCCTTTTGGGAATAAGAATACTTTTATCTTTTTGTGGAATTCCTGGAATATAATGACTGCTTTCTGTCCCCCCGTTACTTCCCTTTTATATCAGCCATGACCAAACACCTTCTCTACCAAAAAAAAATCCCCTATCCCAAAAACAGGATAGGGGTATCATTTGCCTAAGCAGCAGCTTCCTCAATTTGTGCAGCAACGCCATCAGTTGCATCCCTGACAGCCTTATCAGAAAGAGGTGCACATCTCTGTGTCATACCGCTGGAGGCATGACCAAGAAGACGTTGAACCTCATACAAGCTTATCTCCAATAAACTTTGATTTCCACATTCACACCTACTCAACTTTACAATGCATAAAGTTGCTTCTGAATTAACAAGCTGATCACCAGACCCAGATATCATTCATAATTTATTATTTAACCGCAAATTATACTTATTGCTCAAATCCACATATCTGCTTCATATAAAAAAGGACATATCAAAATTTATAAGTTATTTAAAACGATTTTGAAAATCAACTTTATAATATATAAAAACTCTTTTACTTAGCTAAAATACAATGAGATATCAACAATAAAAAGTCACATTCCTAAAAAAATCCCCCTATCCCGAAAACAGGATAGAGGAATCGTTTGTCTATGCAACAGCTTCTGTAATTTGTGCAGCAACACCGTCAGTTGCATCCCTGACAGCCTTATCAGAAAGATGTGCATACCTTTGTGTCATATTGCTGGAGGCATGACCAAGGAGACGCTGAACTTCATACAGACTGGCACCGTTGTTGACTGCAATACTCGCGAAGGAATGCCTGAGATCATGTATACGAAAATTACCGATACCAGTCTTTTCCTTGACTGTCTCAAAAAGCCTCCGAGGACTTGCCAAATGGGTATTGGCTTTCGCTCCTGGAAAAACATACTTGTTAATTTTGAAAGATCGCATCTCAACAAGCACCTGTTTGGCAAGATCGTTAAGGGTAATGGTTCTGGCCTTTCCACCTTTGGTATCTGCAAGCAAAGCCGTTCCACCCTCAATATCAACATTTGTCCACAACAGACCCAAAGCCTCAGACATCCGTGCTCCTGAAAACAACAAAAACCTAATGGAATGTGTAGAAACACTTTGCTCAACCTCATCCAAAGCCTGGAGAAAACGTTTGAGTTCATCTTTGTTGAGATAACGTTCCTTGCCTCCCGCTTCCTTTTGCTTCTTAACCCCTTTGCATGGGTTCTTCTCCAGGAAACCCCACTCAATGGCGAGGTTAAATATTCTGCTCAGAAGGGAGTAATGACGGTTTGATGTACCAGCTGAGGTACGGGCTTTGATCTTTGTTTGATACTGCTGGATGTCCCTTGTGGTAATGGCCGACAAGGGTAGCTTACCAAAGGCTTTTTTCATGTCTTTCTCATACTTGTTAGAATCATCTTTCCAGCTCTTCTTGTTAACCTTGGCAAATGGAATGTACTCCTGTGTGACGAACTCCGCAAAAGTAATGCTATCGCTCTGCTTGTTTCTCTCCAGTAAAGGATCAATGCCACGTGACAGCATGTTTTTAAACTCGTTGGCCCTTTGTCTGGCATCGGAAATACTCACAGCCGGATACTCTCCAATAGAAATGACTCTCTTACGTTTGTTGTACCGATATCGGAGATGGAAAAACTTCCTGCCATTCTTGCTGACAAGCAGTTTCAGCCCAATGACTTCCTGATCTGAATACTCTTTCTCTCTGGAAGGGGAATCTTTTGCATTCGGGGGAAGTTTATCCAAAGCTGTCTTGGAAAACCTGAATTTGTTGGTAGACCGTGAATGTTGTTGTGGTAAGCCCATAAGAACCTCCTTTTTTATGTGGAATTTGGTATTTTGGGTAAAAGTAGTGGACAACTGATCAGTAGACCCTTGACCCGGTGTCCACGTACCTTGTCCCTCAATGTAATGTTGACTTAACCAGTAAAAATCCGGTCCACGTCCGGTACAACTGCCCGAAAAAGGGTAGACAACTCTCCACCCTTTTATTACGCCGAGAAGGAAATCTGAGTTGTCTTGAAGGTAAACAGGGGTTATCACCCTATGGTTATTGTTCCTGGGCAAACAGCAAGCCAATGTTTTTATGAAGTACAGGATCAATATCCCTGGCAGTCAAGTCACCATGGTTCCACCTGATCATCATCCCCTTGTCAGTGAACAAATCCAAAAGATCCTGATCAAACAAGGACAACACCCTATAAGGTGGCACGCCCCCACATGCTTTCAATGGCTGAATACTGGACGTACCAGCACAACGGTGATGGATGACAGGGGGAGAATCTGGGATATCCTCCTGCCCATAAATACAAATTTCAATATCATAGGAATCTGTGTGTACATCGCGCGTCAGTGAGACCTTAATTGCAGACAAATCCAATGCCAGGCACTCTCCCACATCCTCAAACTCCTGCCTCACAAAGGGAAAACTGAGGACACTCTCTTTTATATGGACAATCATCACACCCCCTGTACGGTAACGGTATAAGTCCCCCATCCGTAGTAGGTGCAAAAGTTTTCTTGCCATAAACAGAAGAACTCATGCCCATGGTTGATGGGTTTCTCAACGCCATAAAACTGGAAGAGGCCCAAACTAAAGTCAAAATCTATGGCTTTGCCAAGCTCTGCCGGATAACCAGAGTATGAAAAATCAGTGATGTACTGGATGGCACCGTTACCAGACACCATGACCTCTACAGGATGAAAACCGCCAGACTCAGGAGAGTATTTGGGGTCTCGAAAATTTAGGATCATACCCCCTGCCCTGTTGTTACCCGATGCGTCTATCTCTTTGCGCAGAATGTCCACCAAATCTTTGCTGACGGGTAATACATACCCAACTTCCATAATTTTCATAATTTCCTCCATAAACAACAAAAGCCCCATACCATCTCTGGTATAGGGCCGTTTTTTTATATGACTGCTTTTATCAATTTGTGGAATTACTGGAATATATGGACATGCCTTATGCCCACCATTTTCTCATCCCCTACCCCCTCTTTGTCATGTATCCAAAGAATCAGATCCAACGGTCTCAGTAAGTGTTTCCCTCAAAGAGGAATGCAATATGATAGAATCTGGGATGGCAATGGCCATGCCGAAACCATCACCGATGATAACCGTCGCCAGCCAGACAGCAACACTGGGGTTGTATGTAACGAACTCCCAGCACTCAACGCCTAAAAGGTTATCAAGCACTGTGATACCCGTGTCTAATGCCTCCACAGATGCGTTACCATCAAGGACAATCAACCAACCATGATCGTCAGGATAAAAACCTGAATCCCCATCTTTTGCCGGGATAAAGGGATTTTCCCTTCTTAACCAATCTCTCATCTCAACGTCATCAATGAGATCAAAATCTTTCACATATCTTACATGAAGCATCGTCCCTCCTTTTGTCATCGGTCACACCCTTTTGGTGATGGAGTGCTTTCATCTATCTGGGGAATTACTGGAATATATGGACTGCCTTATGTTCCCCGTCATTTCCCTTTGGCCCATCTCGGCATCAACTTATCAACCTGTTCCAAAATATCAGGAGTGGTGTAGACATAAAGTTGCCGTGCCACCCCCGCCATCACCGCCAGATCATCTATGTAACCTCCCGGCAGGAAGTCAGGGATAAGATCAAAGGGAAAAATGAAGTATCCCAAAGCTGCGACTATGGCCGCCTTTGCCCAGCCTGGAACGTCTGGGTCCTTGAGTAGGACATACAGGATCAACACCTGTCGGATAACCTTAGAGCTCAATGACGACGGCAGGAAACCCACCTTTTTCTTGAGATCATCATCACTGTAATGCTTGCTGTACTTCTTCTGACTCATACACCCCTCCATCATCTGTTTGTCATCTCCAGAATCTCAAACTGCATAGTCCCAAGCCATCCAGACTCTGCCATGCTGTAATGACCATTGCCCACAATGATGTGATCATGCACCGTGACCTCGAGACCATGCAGGGTTATGGCTATCTTTTTGGTGATCTCAAAGTCCTCCGGGGATGGTTCCGTATCACCAGAGGGATGGTTATGAGCCAACACCACAGCACAGGCTTTCAAAGCAAAGATGCGTTTGACAAGCTCCCTGGGATACACCCTGGAACTGGTAATGGTTCCTGAAAATAATTTCTCCATGCCCAGTACCCTATTTTTTGCATCAAGGAAGACACAGTAAAATGATTCCACATCATCATGCTCAGCCATCAAAGGTTTGACAGCGTTGTATACCTCCACCGCACTGCTCAACTGCTGGCCCCTGGAATACTCCATGACCATAGACGCAAACTTCCCTGATCGCACATCGTTCCAAAATTGACTTTCTCCACACATAAGCTACCTCCATACTTTCAAGAGTATTGTTGGAATTACTGGAATTGCTGGATATAGGGATATCCATAAACATCTATTTCTAATGAAATAATATATGTTTGAAAATGGAGTAGATACGCCTTGCGGGGGGAATGAGAAGACTGTTGATAACAGCCCTGCTGGATATGGAGATAACACCGGAAACACTGGAGAAGCCATCAAAATCAGTATAATGCTTTTATAATAAGAATCAGATCGCCAATGCCTATGGAGAGGGGAAAACCACGTAAATAAAGGGCTTTGAAATAAATATTATTTTTATAGAGAGCCTTGGTAGCATGAACAGAAATGCCGGGCTCTCTGTGTTCTCACCTTCCAACAATCTCAATACAGGAGACAGGCATGGCAAAATCAAAGAAGACATCCGGCAAGGCAGAAAAGGCAGGCAAGAATGATGAAGTTTTGGAATCAAAGTCTATGATCCCAGGAGAAGGAGTGACACCGGAAAAGGCATCATCTGAACCAGCAAAGAAAAAGCAGGAAGCGAAGCAGGAGCAAGAATCCCAGAATGAGGAACCCACCATCAGAATCCTCTATCATGGCAGTTGCCCAAAATTGTCTACCCGTGGAGCTGGCAAGTTGGAGTATGATATCGGGATCGACGATGGGAGTGATGAGCCATGTTTGCGCATCTCCGGCAATGAAAGCACTGGAGCATATAGCACCAAGTGGGTAACGGTGAAAGAGATCCGTAATATACTGGATAACGCCCCTAAAAAGACTTTCAAGGCCATCATCCTGAAAGAGCTGTACATGGGAAGATCCACCAATAACCATGGGTATCTGACTGCTATACTGAAGGCTGAAGGAGTGGTGGCTGTGATGGCTGGGAAACAGACTGAACTGCATCAGAAAACCTGGGAACCACTCATGGAGAAAATTACTTCCTTGAAGGGCAAGGATATCAGTTTACCGGACCATGTGGGAATGGCTGCAAAGAAACGAGCTGAAGCCAAGGCCAAACGGCTGGCGGAAAAACAGGCTGTTGCAAAGGAGAAGAAGGAAAATAAGGAGAAAGATGCCCTAGAAACGGCCCAGGCTGGCAACAAGGAAGAGGTTTAAGGAAGAGAATCCCAATAGCTTGATTGCCGTTGGGATCTTTTTTTCTTGACTGGATACTGTTTTGACGGCCCCTATTCTCAGTATGATCTGATGGTCATCTGAGTTGATGAAATATGGCCCATATAGATCAGAAATGCGTAAAAACCGAACAAGCAGCAATGTGCATTGGCAACAAAAGATAAAAAAATCAGGGTGTCCATCTCTTTTGTGGAATTTCTGAAATTTGTGCATCGCTTCTTGATTTGAAATGGCTATGACTTTTAGTGACAAACGACACAGAATTTTCTTGACAACTACATCTCAGAGGCATACAGGGATAAGGGTAATCTCCAAAAATGTTTAAAACTCTTCTCGATATCTTTCATTTTATAATGATATCAAGATCCACACAAGAACGTGCTAAGACACCACCAAAAAAGAAAAGAAATATATTCATGGATGTTTTTGTAAGTCATATATCAGAAGAAGCTGAAGTGGCAAAAGTGATAAAGGAATGGGTCGAGTCGACATTTCTTGGCAATTTCAATGTTTTTGTCAGTTCTGATCCCGATAGTATTCCTGCGGGCACGAAGTGGCTCGATGAAATAACAAAGGCAATCACAAGCTCAAAAATCATACTTTTATTATGTAGTGCTAACAGCATACATAGACCTTGGATAAACTTTGAGGCCGGTTGTGGATGGGCTCAATCCATACCAGTCATACCTATTTGCTATGGTGGATTATCTAGAAACGAGCTTCCTCCTCCAATCAATGCATTACAATCTCTGAATCTCGATCAGCATTTACCTGAAAGATTATTTCAAGCAATTGCAAAGCATCTAGAAGTAAAGATCATACCAAGAATCGACTTTTCTAAAATGTATGAGGAACTCGCGGCTCATGCCGGACCAATAGAAAAAAGTGAGGCAGCAATTCTGCCAAGCAATACTGGCAAATTATCAAATACAGATGATTTAAATGAGGAGCAGATAGAAATCCTTAAGTTCTTGGCGAAAGCAAATAATTACGTCACGCTCCCAAGTATTGCTAATCAAACTGGACTAAATCAACAACGAACTGAGTTTTACCTAGAAAAGCTAGAAGAAAAAGAGTTTATCCACGCATCTTATAACTCGTTTGAACCAACAACATACTCACTGGACAGCAAAGGACGTGAGTTCCTTTTTGGTCTTGGAGCAATTTAGGGGATCAAGGGACAGACAGAAAAATGAAAGCAGTGGAGCTTACAGCACCAAATGGGTTACGCTCAAAGAGATCCGTAATGTGCTGAATAATGCTCCTAAAAAAACTTTTAAGGCCGTCATCCTCAAAGAGCTGTACATGGGAAAATCAACCAATAACCACGGTTATCTGACGGCTATACTAAAGGCTGAAGGGGTGGCGGCTGTGAGGGCTGGTAAGCAGACCGAACTGCACCTGAAAAGCTGGGACCCACTCATGGAAAAGATTGGTAGCCTGAAAGGTAAAGACATCAGCTTGCCTGACCATGTGGGTATGGCAGTAAAGAAAAGAGCTGAAGCCAAGGCCAAACGACTGGCGGAAAGACAGGCTGTTGCAAAGGCGAAGAAGGAAAATAAAAAGAAAGAAGCTCTGGAGAAAGTCTTGGTTGGTAGCGAGAAAGACGATTAAGAAAGAAAATCCCAATAGCTTGAATGCCGTTGGGATCTTTTTTATTGACAGCGTTTTTATCATCGACTGAATAGTTTCGTAAAGTCTTTATGTCGTTACTTCAACTTTAATGGCCCTTAACCCTTTATTTCCTTTTTCGGTTAAAAAAGAAACCTTGACTCCCTCATTAATAGATGATTCGGGACTTATTAAGCCTGTATAATGGAAAAAAACATCTTTGCCTTCACTTCTCCGAATGAATCCAAATCCTTTGAGTGGGTCATAAACATGAACATAGCCGTATTCCATTATCGATTAGCTCTCCCAATATTCATCATAACTTTTTACAACCTTGATATCCACAAGTCGCTTTCTCAGCTTTTTTCCAAGGTTTTTATTAGACCTGTTAATTATGCCACATAAATATATCATTCTGTTGATTTTTTTTATACTGCCTAATTTTTGTTTTTTCTTATTCGATAAGTTTTCCAAGCCTTCAACTTCTCTTTTGATTTCTTGAATTTTTGACAATGAAAACACTGGAAGGATACAATTGAGTCTTTTTCTGAGTTTGATAGCTTGAGGATGGCCTATTCGTGCTAGCATTGCAACACGTCCTGAAGTTTTGTTCCACAATTTATGATAAGAAGAGTCTGTATATGATACTTCGAAAGCTTTTTCGCAATGATTCACAGCTGCACGAATTTTTTTCCTTTCTTCTCTACTGCATTTTGGTTTGGCGTGATTTACCCAAAGCCCTGTAACATTCATTAATTCATCCGTCTGTTTTCTGCAGACAAATTTGAATTTGTCTTTATTCAAACGCAACCCTTTTTTACGGACTAAACCAGAAATGTCTTGACAAATTTGTGTCTTTTTTTGTTCATGTAGTCGTTTTTTTGATGACAAGACTATATCATCAAGAAGACGACTGTATGTAATGTTTTGATTCCGATAAAATGACACTAACTGATATTCAGTCTCAAAGAAAATCAAATTCGCAATATTCGATGAATTTACGCCACCTTGAGGAACCTTGCCCTTAAAGGTCATCAGATATGAGAGTGTTTCCGAAACATCAAGTGGGAATCTGCAGAAAAATTGAAAAATTTTCACGACTTCTTCACGGCTAATGTTATCGTAAAAACTTCTGATGTCAAAAGTAATAATATATTCTGATTTTGTGTGCGAAAGAGCATTTGAATAGTAATCTTTCCCAGGGAGTCCTCCATGAAGGTAATCTGGAAATATTACGTGATTAAAGATTCTAGAATTTATTCTTTTTTGAATTTTTTTTAAAAAATCTTTTGGATCATGTAGCAGTCTAGTTTTTTTTTTTGTTTTTAACTCGAACGAGTAATAATGCTTATCAGGATTAGAGGCCAAATCAAGCAAGGCACTTTTTCTTATATCTAAAGTCTCAGATAGCGATTCTAGGCTACCAATACTCTTAGCATCATAATATGGCTTGTCTCTATGTGTATTAATCATAATTGATTTTTGAATTTATAAAAAAATAACTAAGAACCCACTTAGAAAATAAAATTAGAAGTAATTTTTACAATTATTTCTATCATTAAATCTCTAAGCAGAGAAAAGCAGCTCTTTCGGGTCAACTTTTTCTTTTTCAACAACTCAGCTTGCTTTTTACCAAGACTGTTTTCTTTCGAAACAGAATTGGACAGATCTACAATGGTAACTTTTCGACATAAACAAAAAATAATCATTTTATTATCCTCTCTCTACGTTAGGCATCTGGGAAATCCAGATGCTCTGCCTGCCATAAAAAAAGGTGTCCGTGAGAAAAATGAACTGAGCCGTAGTGGTTCTTAGTTTTTCTGCCTGACAAGTGTCGTTATCGCAGGAAGGGAAGATGCGACAAGCCTTAAAGACACATAGGGGGCCGGTATAGATTCCAAAAATAATCTTTCAGAATCGCTTATAAAGCCTTTGTTCTCACTTTTATTTACCACTGCATTTCAAAGATCTAGCAAACAGGCGGTACACCTGCTCGTTAAGAAAGACATATCTAGAAATATTTTTATTGTCAATAGAAATAAAAAAAAATAGATTTAGATCGGTAACTTGATTGTTTTTAAATCATATCAATTGCCACTTTTATCTTAAAGTTTAATCTCTTAGGAGTCGTACAGGAATAAATGGCGTTTCTTTTTATTATAACCTTTTGAGTTTCAATGAGATATAAATCAAAAGTCATACCTTTTATTATCACGTGACTCCTTAGTTCAAAATTTTTATATATAAAAGACTTGAGTCGATTATTCTTATTCTGAAACGTTAAGCTAAATACATCAAAGCCCTAAGTTTTTGCCATATGGAAAATGTGAAGTTAGTCTTACTATATGTCTCATCCATGGCCACAAGCCTTCCTCAGATAATGACAACGGGCAGAAACAAATTCCTCCTACCTTCCACAAAGGGGGCATGTCGGTAACCCACTCATTACGTCCTCGCTCTATCCACCCAAGCTGATAAAGTCTATCCCAACATAGTTTGAACCAACACACAGCCCGCTGAACAGGATCAACACATACCCTGACAAACCTCAGCAACAGGCTGAATGAGATACACCATATCAATAAGAAGGAGAACACCATGCTGAAAAGATTTCTGAAAGTAGGCCAATCAAATATCAATTCTGTAATAGACCAATTGGAAGATCCCATAAAAATGACCGAACAAGGCATAAGGGATCTCAAAAAAGACCTCCAAGCAGCCATGGAGAATCTGGCCCAGGTCAAAGCCATGGCCATCAGAACCAGAAAAGAGGCCAATGCAAAACAAAAACTGGCAGCAGACTATGAGAACAAGGCAAAGCAACTCCTCCTCAATGCCAGTAAAGGCACAATGGATACAGCAGAAGCAGAAAGACTGGCAACCCTGGCCCTGGAAAAACAGGCAGAGCTGTCATCAGAAGCCAAAAGACTCGGAGATGAGGCAACAGGGCATGAAACCATGGCAACCACCATCAACACAAGCGTTTCTAAATTACGCTCCACCCTGACCACCTATGACAACGAGCTGACCACCCTCAAGGCCAGGGCAAAGACAGCGGCATCCACAAAGAAAATAAATGCCCAGCTCTCCACCATGGACTCATCAGGAACAGTTGCCATGCTGGAGAGAATGAAAGAAAGAGTTGAGGAGGAAGAATCATTGGCATCGGCCTATGGGGACATCCTTGACCAGACAGACACCACAGACAAAGAGATAGATAAGGCCCTTGCAGACAAAACACCCAAGGGATCAGCCATGCTGGATGCACTCAAGAAGCGCATGGACATAGACAAATAGACCAACCCATGAAATAAAAAACAATGTTTCCCCGGCAACCAATACACACCAAAGAAGCAATACGCTGGGGGCTGCTGGCCAAAAGATAAGAAAGATGGTATAATAAGAAATTCTGTACAGGGATAATTTCGGGAATGGATCAGAAAGCCAATTGGAATAAGGAAATAAATCAAAAGTACCGGAGCTTGACCGGAGAAACAAAAAAGGCCTTCAACAATTTTGCTGAAGACCCTTGAGTTTAATGGTACGCCAGGCAGGACTCGAACCTGCGACCTACGGATTAGAAGTCCGTTGCTCTATCCAGCTGAGCTACTGGCGCAAACAGGATGTGTATATATCAAAACCAATCGATCTGTCCACAAAAAAAAAGATTTACCATAAAAAAATTTTTTAATCGAATTTTATTTCTATTTGGTCTATGATGATACAAATTGTGCGCACAGCCTGTTTTTGAATGGCAAAGCCCACAGGATTACACTCGATAATCCGGTTTTTTTCAGGACTATTTGGGGAGAACGGAAAATATAAGGTTAAGAAAAGAATGGTTAAAAAAAGCGAAGCCAAGGTTAAACTAAAACCTCAGAAAGAAATAAAATCTGCAGTGAGAAGAGGGTATCTTACACCGGCGGATAAACGACATATTGCTCCCAGTAAAGCCCTGGTAAAACTGGATCCGCTGCAGAGTTATCTTGCTGAAATAAACCGGTACAGACTTTTGACCCGGGATGAAGAAAAAGATCTTGGGACAAAGATCCAGAAGGATAATGACAGCGATGCTGCTTATATCATGGTAACCTCTAATCTGAGGTTGGTGGTAAAAATAGCCCTTGATTTTCAGAGAATCTGGATGCAGAACCTGCTGGATCTTATCCAGGAAGGCAACATTGGCCTTGTTCGTGCCGTAAAAAAATTTGATCCTGAAAAAAATGTGAAATTTTCCTACTATGCCTCTTTCTGGATCAAGGCATATATTCTTAAATTTATCATGGATAACTGGCGATTGGTGAAAATCGGCACCACCCAGGGTCAGCGCAAACTTTTTTTCCGTCTTAAAAAAGAAAAGCAAAAACTCATTGAAGAGGGATTTGATCCACGACCCAAGCTCTTGTCAGAGCGCATGGGGGTTTCAGAACAGGAAATTGTGGAGATGGACCAGCGCCTGGACGGCTGGGACCTCTCCCTTGATGAGCCCCTGCGCGATGATTCAGACACCGAACGTATTGAATTTATCAATGTGGATACAGATTCCACAGAAGAACGAGTTGCCAGAAAAGAAATTGAAGATATTCTCCACCTTCGGGTCAACGAATTCAAGCAGACACTGAATCAGCGGGAACTGGATATTTTTGAAAAAAGAATCTTTTCCGATGACTCTTTAACCCTCCAGGAAATAGGAGAACTTTATTCCATTTCCCGGGAACGGGTTCGGCAGATTGAAAATAATATCATAAAAAAGATGAAAGAATATTTTAAGAATGAAATGCCGGACTTTGCAGCCTACGATCATTCCCAGGTGTAAATTTTTTATATGCAACCAAGACCTGCTCAATCCACAAGAGACATGACGAACATGAACAAAGCGTTTTTTCTACCCCTGGTGATTGTTGTTCTTATAATGGGGGGATGTGCCCGGCCAATTAACACTCCCCCCTCCCCTGCCCCGCAACCCTCCCGCCAGCCAGTCACACTGGTGGAGGAAAAAGAGTCTGCCTATTACCTCTATATGCAGTCAGAAATTTACAGACAGAAAAGGATGTGGGACAAGGCAACATTTTTTTTGCTGAAAGCCATCGCCATGGATCCGGATTCCATCTATCTCAATCAGGAACTGGTGGTGCTGTATCTTCAAACTAAATCCCCTTCCAAGGCCATTGAAGTGGCAGAACGCATGGTTAAAACCCATCCGGAGAATGTGGTTGCCCTTTCTCTGCTTGCAAAAATGAATCTTCAATTAAAACAGGATGCGGAAGCAAAAGCCATTTATCAGAAAATTATCCATCTTCAACCGGATAATCAAAATGCCTATATTGTGCTTGGCAGTCTTTGCATGGACCAGGACAACTTGGAAGAGGCATTTTCCCTTTACACAAGAATGGCCGTGCAGTTTCCCAAATCCTATGTGGCCCCTTTTTTCCTTGGCAGAATTCATGCCTTGCAAAATAATATTGAATATGCGGAAAAGGCTTTTAGAAAAACCATTGAGTTGAATTCAGAACTGGTGGAACCCCGGTTTGAGCTTATCTCCATTTATGAATCAGATCCCCGCAATGAAACCAGGCTGTCTCCGGAAATAATCCAGCTTTATAAAGAAATTCTTACCATAGATCCCCATAATATACGCGCTTCCCTGGAACGCCCCCTGTACTATTACCAGCATGGGAAAAAGGATCTGGCCCAGAAACAGCTGGCGGAATTCGGACAAAAGCATCAACGAAATCCCGGTCCTTTCATGCTTGCAGCCAAGGAATTTATCGGCAACAAGCGATACAAAGATGCGGTGATTATCTTTACAGGTCTTCTTGCCGGAGCCCCGGAAAACCCGGTCCTTCATTACCTGGCTGGCCTTTCCTTTGATGCTGTACAAGACATTGACAAGGCCATCTACCATTTTAAACAGATCCCATCCGATGCCGAGCATTATCGAAAAAGCATCATTCACATTGCCTATCTATACAGCCAAAAAGAACAGCCTGAAAAAGCCATAGAATTTCTTTTGCAGAAACATCGGGAATTGCCCAATGATCCGGAGATTATCTCCTATCTGGCCTCCATCTACGAAGATCTGAAGCAGTATGCCAAAGCCATTGAGATGCTGGATAAGGGCCTGGCTCTCTATCCGGAAAATGCAGAAATGCTGTTCCGGGCAGGAATTATCCATGACAAATGGGGAAATAAGGATAAGTCCATCCGGATCATGAAGAAGGTCATCGAGTTGGAACCTGACAATGCAACGGCCCTGAACTACCTGGGCTACACCTATGCCGATCTGGGCATAGAACTGGAACTTGCTGAAGAATTAATAAAAAAAGCCATGGCATTGAACCCCGATGATGGCTATATAACAGACAGTCTTGGATGGGTATATTACCGCAAGGCAGATTTCCCAAAGGCCATTGAGCATCTGGAACGTGCCCTGGAGCTGTCTTCCCATGATCCGGTGGTTGCAGAACATCTTGGGGATGCCTATCAGAAAGTTAACAAGCCTGAAAAAGCACTTGAGGTATATAAAAAAGCCTTAAAAAAGGCCACCACCAACAAGGTGGATCTCAAAAAGAAAATAAAAATACTGGAACAGACCCTTCATGAATAAATTTCCCGTATCTACGGTGCGAATCATGGTTTTTCTGCTGGGCCTGTCTCTTTTATCCGGGTGTGCCCTGTTGCCTGCCAGACACCATAAAAAAGATTTAAAAGCCATACAGGCAGCCGATAAGGTGCGGCAGTTTAACCAGGAAATTATCACCTCCAGGGGCACTGGTAATCTTTTTCTCACCCGCAATGGCAAAACAGAAACCTATCGCATGGCCTGGGTGGCAAATTGGCCTGACTGCCTTCGCATGACCCTTTTATCGTCTGGTATTCCGGTGGAAACCATTGCCGCAGACGGAAAAACTTTAACCTTTGTTTCCCATACAGGAAAGCATTCTCCCCACACCATAAACCGGCCCAACCCCTCCCTTAAGCCCATCCTTTCCCTGCCGGTGAAAGTTAAAGATATCATTGCAGTGCTCACCGGGAAAATTCCCCTGAAAGGGGGAAACAACGTCAGTCTGCACACAGTTGAAAACAATACTTCCCGGCTTGTTTTTAAAAACGGATGGGGGCTGCCCATGGAAAAAATATTTTTTAATGAGACTGGCCAGGTCACAGATTACTGGAAGCTGTCTTCGGATGGCCCCCCTGTGATAAAATTGCACTATGCTCAATTTAACCGCTTTGACAGTTACCCCATCGCTCAAACCACTGTTTTAACCGACAGCCACAATCGGCAACTTGGTTTTCAAATCACCTCATTCAGTCCCAATATTATCATTAAAAACAAGGACAGACTCTTTCACTTGACAGAACCAGGATCGTGATAATTATTTGTAAGTTATGCGTCATAATGTCAGGGACAGGACAGGTGGGCTAAAAGCCTTTTATATGGTTTTTTTCTGATTTTCTGCCATGAACCGGACATCATGTATTAATTTTTATGTATTGATTTTTTGGACGTGGTTTTTGATTTAAAATTCATCCCCAGGGGGTGAAAATTAAAAATCATAACCACCCCGATTTTTTCAGGAGATGAAAAATATTATGCTTTACGACAGTGTGGATCAGGCAAAGAAAAAATCATCCGGATGCCCTTCCCAATCCAAACAGGCCAATCAACAGCAGGAACAGGAAGAGCAGATAAAAGCCTCCCTTGCCAAGATCAAAAATAAAATTTTTGTATTGAGTGGAAAGGGCGGCGTGGGAAAAAGCAGCGTTTCCGCCAACCTTGCCGCAAGTCTTGCCCAGAAAGGGTTTAAGACCGGCCTTATGGATGTTGATCTCCATGGTCCTTCCATTGCACAGATGTTTGGCATGACGGAATTGCTGGATATTTCCCCCAATCAGCTGTTGCTTCCCAAAAAAATCAATGACAACCTTAAGGTGGTTTCCATACAGGCATTGATGCAGGATAAAGATCAGGCCATCATCTGGAGAGGCCCGGCCAAAACTGGTATGATCAAACAGTTTGTGGGTTCCGTGGACTGGGGACATCTGGATTTTCTCATCATTGATGCCCCTCCCGGCACCGGTGACGAGCCCATTTCCGTTGTCCAGACCATCCCCGACGCAAAGGCCGTGGTAGTCACAACCCCCCAGGAAGTGGCCCTGGCCGATGTGAGAAAATCCATTTCCTTCTGCCGCACCGTTAAAATCAAAACCCTTGGTATTGTTGAAAACATGGGCCCCTTCAAGTGCCCCCACTGCAATGAGATAATTGAACTCTTTAAAAGCGGCGGCGGCGAAGCCACAGCAAAAAAAGAGGGCTTGACCTTTCTTGGTTCCATCCCCTTTGACACCGAGGTGGTAAAATCAGGAGATGCCGGTTCCCCCGTGGTACTGCAAAACCCGGAATCCACCTTTTCCAAGGCATTTACAGCCATTGTAGAAAATATTACAAAACAACTGTAAACTAAGAATGGTGGTGCCATGAATGAGCTGACAGGGTTTATGAAACAGGGACTGGACCAGCGGGAACATGACCAGCGTTCACCCCTGTCAGCGTTCAGTGACAACGCCACCAGACGTCACGCCGATACCCACCAGACCCCGGATTACCGTCAGTCCTTTTGTGTGGATGCCGACCGGATTTTAAATTCCCTTGCCTATACCCGCTACATTGATAAAACTCAGGTTTTTTCCCTCATTAAAAATGATCATCTTTCCCACCGGGTGCTCCATGTTCAGCTGGTGTCCAGAATTGCCAGAACCATTGGCCGGTATCTCGGCCTCAACGAAGATCTCATAGAAGCCATCAGCATGGGACACGACATCGGTCACCCTCCCTTTGGTCATGACGGGGAACGCATCCTTTCCCGGTTGACCCAAAAACATGGTATCGGTTTTTTTCATCACAACGTGCAGTCCGTCCAGTTTCTGGAAAAAATAGAGCGGCATGGCCGGGGATGGGATCTTACCTTGGAGACCCTGGATGCAATCTTGTGCCACAATGGTGAAGTACACTGCCGACAGATAAAACCCCTTAGAAATAAAACCTTTGATGATTTTGACGCCACCGTCAAATGGATGAAAACCATGGAAAAGCCCGACCAGATGCCCATGACCTCCGAGGGGTGCGTGGTGCGCATGGCAGATACCATTGCCTACATCGGCAGGGATTTTGAAGATGCCATCCGACTGGGTCTTGTCATCCGGGAGGACCTGCCGAGCATCACTGCCTCACGTCTTGGAAGCACCAACGGTACCATCGTGTTTAATCTTGTGACGGATCTCATCTCCAGCAGCATGCAATCCCCCCAGGTGGGATTCAGTGAGCCCATATTTGAAGCCCTGCTTGCATTTAAAGAATTCAATTATCGCTGTATTTACAAAAATCCCCTCATTAAAAATCATCTGAAGGCCGTAGAAAACATTTATGAATACCTTTTTGAAATGTTTTTAACTGATCTTGAAAAAAATAAGCTAAACTCAATGGTTTTCACCCGCTTTTTAAGGGGAATCTCCCAGGAATACCGTCAAACCCATACCCCGCCCGAAATTGTAAGGGATTTTATCTCCGGCATGACGGATTCTTTCTTTATTAGCCAGGCCCCGGAATCCATGAGACCCCGGCACATGGAGATGCCGATTCATGTTTAACAACAGAAATTATCGAGCCCACGCACAACGCAAAGGGCTTGTGCCTTTTACCATCACCGTCAAGGAAACCAACCTGCACATTCAGGCGGACAAAGATCTTTCCCGGGAAGCCATAAAATCAGTCCTGACCTGCCGCGCTTACATTGAAAATCACATCCAGGTTTATCCTTCTTTCCTTACATCCATGGTTCCCCTGCCCCCGCTGCCCCATGTTCCTGAAATCATAAGAAACATGATTGACGCGGGCATAAAAGCCCGGGTCGGACCCATGGCAGCCATCGCCGGAGCCATTGCCCAGTATGCAGGGCAAGAACTGATGGCCGTATCAAACCAGGTGATTGTGGAAAACGGGGGAGATGTGTTTTTAAAAACCTGTTCCGACACCACCCTTGCCATTTTTGCCGGTAAGTCGCCCTTGAGCATGAAGGTGGGGGTAAAAATCGCCAACCGGGAAACACCCTTTGCCCTTTGCACTTCATCTGGCACCATCGGGCATTCCACAAGTTTTGGCAAAGCTGATGCCGTCACCATACTGGCGGACTCCTGCACCCTTGCGGATGCCATGGCAACGGCCCTTGCAAACCGAGTGAAAGCCGAATCTGATATCCAGGCGGCCATTGATTATGGAAAAAAAATTGGCGGTGTTCAGGGCATTATTGTCATCAAGAAGAAAAAACTGGGTGCCTGGGGAGACATGGAGTTGGTTGGCCTGTGAAAAAAGGCGCATATCAGCCCTGCCTTTTCCTTGCAACACCGGGCTTTTCCTGATATGGAATGTAGGCTGTAAAGCGTGGAACCACCCGATAAACTGTGTTCAAGGCACCAAACTGAAAGGGTCGATATTGTTATCAACTCCCCGTTTTCATATAAAAGGAGATACCCATGTGTGAGTCAAACGTATTTTTAAAAAAACAAGATGGTTCAGAAACCCTTATAATGGAAAACGTTGCCGCCATCACGCCTTCGGGCACCAATACCTTTGTTTTAAAAGGCCTTCTGGGCGATCGCCAGGAGATAACCGGCAGAATTGAAGATATCAACCTGATGGCACACAAAATTGTGCTGGTTGCCATTTGAGGGTTGAACAATCAAGCGTTATCTTAAAAGCATTGCCACACTTAATCATCTACCGGTGTGCCGCGAAAAAACCTGGTGTTTTTTTGAGGGGATGCTGTTGTTCTCCAATGCTAAATGGTGGGGTGATTTCCTTTATCGGAAAACCTGCCATGAAGGCTTGGACATCGGCATGTACAGGGATGTCAACGACAAGATTGTCTGGGTCCGCCCCGAAGTTAAAGTTCCTGCCATGGCACCGGGAACCGTGCTAAATGTCTGTCATGATTTTCTTGGAAAATCGGTGATTGTTCATTACCGGGAATGCCCTGAAAACGATTCCCGCTTTGTCATTATTTATTCCCATATCCAGCCCCTATCGGACATGTGTCCGGGCAAGACAATTATCAGGGATGAAATCCTTGGAAATATAGCAGATACCACCGGTAGAAAATCAAAGATTCCCTGCCATCTGCACATTTCCCTCATGGAAGTTGCCAATACCATTGACAACAACCGCCTGGACTGGAACCTTTTCACATCCCCTGCGCCTCCGGGGGTAAATTTTTATAACCCATGGATGTTTAAATCAAAAGATTGATTATTTTGTTTAATAAAATGAAGTGATTGAAAAAAGATTGATTGAAAAAAAATAACAGTTGATCTATGATTCAGATACATTTCATTAACAATTTTTCTGTTAATATATTAAACCAACCGGAGATGTCGAATGAAAAAATTTAAGCTGTTTTTGGGGTTGATTGTTGTGATTTTCATTTCGCTTTTGATCTATCAGAACAGAGCGTATTTCCTTGCACAACAGGAATTGTCATTCAGTCTTGGAGTGGAAACATGGCACTGGACAGCCCCGGCGGTTCAAAATGTTGTATATATGGGTGCCTGCCTTCTGGTGGGTCTGCTGTACGCCGGTTTTGTCTCCATGACACTAAAATTAAAAGCCAAAAAAACCCTGAAACGCCTCAATGCTGAAAATGCAGCCAATCTTGAAGAAATAGCCAACCTGAAAAATGAACTGGAGAAATACGAGGCAGATCCCTATCAGACAGAGTTGATAACTGACACGGAAACAAATGACATGGATGTTGATTCCGTTGATGCAAAACAGAAAAAAGAGGTGGAGGCATAAAAAGATCCATGTATTGATCTTTACTCCCTCCTAAATTTTTATTAAAGCTATGACCCCCAAAAAAAACACCCCCATGATGGAGCAGTACCAGCGCATCAAGGACAATTATCCCGATGCCATTCTGTTTTACCGAATGGGGGATTTTTATGAAATGTTCCAGGAGGATGCCCGTAAAGCTGCGGGCATCCTTGAAATTGCCCTGACCTCACGAAACAAAAATCAGGACAATGCCATTCCCATGTGCGGGGTACCTTTTCGGGCCGCGGATACCTACATTGCAAAACTCATTGAAAGTGGCTGCAAAGTGGCAATCTGCGAGCAGGTGGAGGATCCGGCCCAGGCAAAAGGACTGGTGAAACGAGAGGTGGTTCGGGTCATCACACCGGGTATGATTTTAAATGAATCCCTGCTTGACAAGGGTTCAAATAACTTTCTGATGGCCCTGGCCCTGGTGGATGGATATGCCGGTCTTGCCTGCCTGGATATTTCCACCGGCACCTTTAATGTCACGGAAACCAGAACCACCAACGGCAAAATTCCTGATGTGCTCATGGACGAAGCCCTGCGCATAGATCCCAGTGAAATACTGATCAGCTCTCATCACCGGCAAGACCCTTTTTTCAAGCCCCTGCGCCAGGCCTTTGCCCATCGTCAGATTTCCTGGCTTTCAAAGGATGTATTTTTCCCTGCCACGGCACGCCAGACCCTCATAGATAAATTTAAAACCCGAAGTCTGGAAGGATTCGGTTGTGATCATTTTTCAGCTGGTATCGGGGCTGCAGGTGCCATCATTCATTACGTTAAAGAGACCCAGTTCCATGACATTGATCATGTTTTCACCCTTCGCCCCTATGTGTTGAACAGCTATCTCATAATTGATGATCGCTCCTGCCGTAACTTGGAATTATTGAAAAATATCCAGACCATGGATAAAAAAGGAACGCTTCTTTCCATTCTGGACAAAACCACCACGGCCATGGGCAGCAGAACACTTAAAAACTGGATTCGCTATCCCTTAAAAGACCCAAAGGACATTGAATTTCGACTCAGTGCCGTGGAAGAAGCCCTTGCCGAAAACAGTCTTCGTAATCGCCTCCGGGATCATCTTAAATCCGTGTATGATCTAGAGCGCCTTGGCAGCAAAATATCCATGGGCCACGGCAGTGCCCGGGATCTCATAGCCCTTAAAACATCCCTTCTTAAGTTGCCTGATCTTTTTGCAGACCTGAATCAGTTCTCCTCCCCCCTTTACAGCGGGGTGAACATAAAGAATCGTGACACCGTGGCATCGGATCTGACCACCCTTGCCGGTGTGATTGACAAGGCCATCCGGGAAGATGCTCCCCTGCCCCTTAACGAGGGCGGCTTGATCAAGGATGGTTACAACAAAGATCTGGATGAACTCATTGAAATGTCCCGGGACGGCAAACAGTGGATTGTCAGAAAAGGAATGAAGGAAAAAGAAAAAACCGGCCTGAGCTCCCTTAAAATCAAATATAACAAGGTATTCGGATATTTTATCGAGGTCAGCAAGGCCCAGGCCCCATCCGTGCCGGCTCATTATATTCGAAAACAGACCTTGGTTAACGCCGAGCGATTCATCACCGAAGAACTTAAAGAAGTTGAAATAAACGTGTTGTCCGCCCAGGACAAGCGCTGCGCCCTGGAGTATTCCCTGTTTGCCGAGGTGCGTCGTCTCATTGTGGACAAAACCGCCGCCATCCTAACCATGGCATCGTTTCTGGCAACGGTGGATTGTCTGCTGGCCCTGGCCGAAACGGCAGGGCAGAATCAGTATTGCCGACCGGAGATAAATAAAGACCAGCGTATATCCATTGTGGATGGCCGTCACCCGGTGGTGGAAAAACTGATGAAGGGCGACCGATATGTGCCAAATTCCATTAAAATGGATATGGAAGAAAACCAGGTGATGATCATCACCGGTCCTAACATGGCAGGTAAATCAACAGTGCTTCGCCAGGTTGCCCTGAGCGTATTAATGGCCCAGATAGGCTCCTTTGTTCCGGCAAAAAAAGCATCCCTCTGCATTGTGGATAGAATTTTCACCCGGGTGGGTGCCTTGGACAATCTGTCCCAGGGACAAAGCACCTTTATGGTGGAAATGGAAGAAACCGCCAATATTGTCAACAATGTGTCTGAAAACAGCCTGGTTATTCTGGATGAAATTGGACGAGGTACCAGCACCTATGATGGGTTAAGCATCGCCTGGGCCGTGGCGGAATACCTCCATGATCACAGAAACAAAGGCGTAAAAACACTTTTTGCCACCCATTACCACGAACTGACCCGTTTGGAGCAGATTCATCCCCGGGTTAAAAATTTCAATATTGCCGTCAAGGAGTTTAAGGAAAATATAATTTTTTTACGCACCCTTGTGAAAGGCGGAACCAATAAAAGCTATGGCATACAGGTGGCAAGGCTTGCCGGCGTGCCTCCGGCGGTGATTGACAAGGCAAAATCCATTCTAAAAGCCGTTGAAAACGGGCTTTTACCCGGGGAGAATAATGATGTGCCGGATACTGAAGATGAGCCCGTCTCCCGCCAGATGGATTTATTTGAAGAAAAAAAACACGAAGCGATTCTTGAAATGATTGCCGGCATTGACATCTCCCGGATGACTCCCATTGAAGCCTTGAATCTGCTTAACACCATAAAAGAAAAGATGGATAACACACAAATAGAAACCACATGCACATAAAGCCCTCCATAAAACCCTTTGTTCTGCTGTTACTACTGGTGATTACCGGGTGCTTTATGCTGGCCCCTGCCCGCTGTAATGCAGCCACGGCAAAAAAGCAATATACAAATGGCAATCGCGCCTTCAGACAATTGCAAAAAAACCCGAAAAAACGCCAATACCGTGACAACTGGATGAAATGCATTGATAAATTTCAAAATATTTTTCTGACAATGCCCAATGATCCATGGGCACCTGCGGCCATGTACCGTTCTGCACAACTTTACCTGGATCTTTACAAGTTCTCCTATGCACCCCAGGACAAAAAAGAAGCAATTGATCTTCTCCAGCGCATCACCCGTAGATATCCCAAAAGCGCCTACCGAAACAGGTCCCTTAAGCTTTTGGCCGCCCTTGATGTCACGGCCGAACCCGAACTTAAAACAGCAAATTCTCCAAAAGTCTCTTCGATTTCTCCGCCAGTGAATTCTCCCCCCGTCAATGCCAAAAGGGATCAGCTACCCCGGAAAAAAGCCCTTAAAAATCAGTGGGAAAAAAAATCCGGCACAACAAAAATCACTCCCATGACCGAATCTGCCACCATAGCCAGTCACGATGCAGTTATTACGGATATTCGTCATTGGTCTAACCCATCTTATACCCGGGTAGTCATTGACATTGAAAAAGGTCGAAAATTCACCCACGCGCTTCTGGAAAAAAATCCCACTTTAAAAAAACCCATGCGCCTTTTTCTTGATATTGAAGATTCGCGTCTGGGCAAAAATATTCCTAAACATACCTACATCAACGATCATCTGCTCACCCAGGCCAGGGCAGGACAGCACACCCCCCACTCGGTGCGGGTGGTCATCGATATTAAATCCTTTGATACTTATAATGTTTTTTCCTTGAATGATCCTTTTCGGGTGGTGGTGGATGTATGGGCGGCCAAACCCACTATTTCTGCTTCAACCCCTTCCAAAGCCTCCAAAAAATCCTTTCCATCTCCTCCCGCATCACCAACCAATAAAGGCATTGTGCAACAACTGGCCCTGGGGGTTAAAACCATTGTCATAGATCCCGGTCATGGGGGAAAAGACCCCGGAGCACTGGGGTATCAGGCGGGGGTTAAGGAAAAAGACATTGTACTGAAAATTGCCAGGAAACTGGAAAAAAGAATGAAAGCTCGATTGGGCTGCAATGTCATCATGACCCGAACCACAGACAAATATCTACCCCTGGAAAGTCGAACGGCCATTGCCAATACCCGCAATGCCGATCTTTTTGTTTCCCTTCACTGTAATGCAGCAAAAAACAGAAATCTCACCGGGGTGGAAACTTATTTTTTAAATCTGGCCACCGATGATGATGCCGTTAATGTGGCTGCAAGGGAAAATGCCACCTCACGGAAAAACATTTCCGATCTGGAAGATATTCTCAATGGGCTCATGCAGAATGCAAAAATCAACGAATCCGGACGTCTGGCCACCCATGTTCAAGGGGCTATCTGCACCGGTCTTTCAAAAAAATACAAGTACGTTCATAACCTCGGTGTGAAAAAAGCACCCTTTTATGTACTGCTGGGGGCCACCATGCCGTCCATACTCATTGAGACATCCTTTATCAGTAACAAAAGAGAATGCAGACGTCTGCTTAATGAAAATTATCAGAACTACTTATGTGAAAGTATTATTGACGGAGTTGAATCATATATAAAGGAAACCAATCCCGAAAAATTTTAAAGACGAGGCTTGGTCACAACATCGACCAATCTGGGGATAAAAAACGCATGCCGGATCTTGCAGGGTTCAAAAACATACTGAAATTCAGCATGCGCTAAATTAAATTACCTTTTATCTGGAGCGTATCATGTCATTTGAAAACATTATTTTTGAGGTCCAAGAAAACATTGCCATCATCAGTTTTAATCGTCCCAAGGCACTCAATGCCCTGAACCATGCCTTGCTTCAAGAATTTAACACTGCCATTACCCAGATTGAAGAATCGACAGATATCCGGGTTTTGGTTTTGACAGGTGCCGGCGACAAGGCCTTTGTTGCCGGAGCTGATATCTCCCAACTGGCCCAGATGACTTCCCTCCAGGCCAAAAAATTTGCCGTTCAAGGGCAAAAAATATTTTCCAGGCTGGAAAATCTGCCCATCCCTGTCATTGCCGCCGTTAACGGCTTTGCTCTGGGTGGTGGAACTGAACTCTCCCTTGCCTGCGATTTCATTTATGCATCGGAAAAAGCAGCGTTTGGTCTTCCTGAAATTACCCTGGGCCTTATTCCCGGATTTGGTGGCACCCAGCGTCTGGCGCGCCTGGTGGGAACCAACATGGCAAGAGAGCTTATTTACACCGGTAAAATATTTCCCGCCGCAGAAGCAAAAACGCTGGGAGTTGTAAATCAGGTCTTTGCCCCGGATGCCCTCATGGAGGCTGTGATGAAAACTGCCAGAGCCATTGCGAAAAAAGGAAGAACCTCCTTAAGGGCCGCCAAGGAAGCCATTGGTGCCGGCAAAGATGTTGATCTTGAAACCGGATGTAAATTTGAAGCAGATGCCTTTGCCATATGCATGGCAAGCGTTGATGCCAAAGAAGGTACCAGTGCCTTTCTTGAGAAAAGAAAAGCGGATTTCAAAGGTACCCTGGAAAGCTGATTATTAATAAACTGAAATATATATTGGCATCCTTCATTTGCCTCTTTAGACTTGTTTGGCGCAATAATTCCTTTTTTCGGGAACTCTTGCTCCAAAAGTGTAAAGTACTTTGGGGCTGACACGACGGATGCCTAGATACTGAAGAAAGAAGAAAAGAAGGAGAGCATTTTACCATGCCCATTTTTAACATGGATTTTGAAACCATGCCACGGGAGGCTCTGGAAGCGATCCAGTTGCGTCGGCTGCAAACCACATTGGAACGTGTGTATGCCACAGTCCCCTTTTACACACAAAGCTTTAAAGAAGCAGGGGTTAAACCCTCGGATATTAAATCCCTTAAGGATCTGCAGAGAATTCCCTTTACGGTGAAAAAGGATCTTCGGGACAATTATCCCTATGGCATGTTTGCTGTTCCCATGGAAAATGTGGTACGCATCCATGCCTCCTCAGGTACCACAGGTCTTCCAACTGTGGTGGGATATACCAGAAGGGATATAGAAACCTGGTCGGAACTCATGGCAAGAAGCCTTGCCGCCGGGGGTGCCACCTCCAATGATATTGTCCATAATGCCTATGGATACGGCCTTTTCACCGGAGGGCTTGGGGTACATTATGGTGCCGAACGTCTGGGTGCCTCCGTGATTCCCGTTTCCGGGGGAAATACCAAACGTCAGATTGTCATCATGCGTGATTTTAAACCCACTGTGCTAACCGGTACCCCATCCTATATTCTTCATCTTGCAGAAGTTGCCCAGGAAATGGGGATCTCCTTCAAGGATCTCAATTTTAAATGCGGTATCTTTGGTGCCGAGCCCTGGTCTGAAGACATGCGAAACGATCTTGAAGAAAAACTCAATCTAAAGGCCATGGACATCTATGGTTTAAGTGAAATCATGGGTCCCGGAGTTTCCATTGAATGCCTTGAAGCCCAGAAGGGTCTTCATATATTTGAAGATCATTTCATAGCTGAGGTGATTAACCCCGATACGGGTGAAGTGCTGCCCTATGGAGAAACCGGAGAACTTGTGTTTACTTCCATCACCAAAGAGGCCTTTCCCATCATCCGTTACCGTACAAGGGATATCACTGCCCTTAATCCCGAGCCCTGTGTGTGCGGAAGAACCCATGTGCGCATGAACAAGGTTTCCGGACGTACCGATGACATGCTTATTATCCGGGGGGTCAATGTATTCCCCTCCCAGATTGAAAGTGTGATCATGAAAACCAAGGATCTTCAGCCCCACTATCAGTTGGTGGTTGACAGGGTGGATAACCTTGATACCCTTACGGTGAAAGTGGAAATCGGCCAGGAAATGTTCTCCGATGAAATCAAGGGACTCCAGGAGATGGAGAAAAAGCTTTCCATGGATATTAAAGAATATCTTGGGGTATCGGCTAAGATAAAGCTTGTGGAACCCAAGACCATTGAAAGAAGTCAAGGAAAAGCCATCCGGGTCATTGACAACCGAAAAGCTTAATACATTTGGGCCTGGTTCTGACGTCGCTTGCCCCAATGGACATCAGAACCTGTTCCTTACATTTTTACAAAGGAGGTTTCAGATATGAGAGCCGAACAGATATCTATTTTTCTTGAAAACAAGGCAGGCCGCCTGGCCGAAGTCACCGCAATTCTTCGGGATGCCAATGTCAATATAAGGGCGTTGTCCCTGGCAGATACCACAGATTTTGGTATTTTAAGACTCATTGTCAACAACAATGAAATGGCGGAAAAGGCCCTCAAGGCACAGGGGTTCACCGTGGGAAAAACCAACGTACTTGCCGTTGAAGTCGACGATGCCCCCGGCGGACTTAACAATGTTCTCGATCCCCTCACGGCCCAGGGGGTAAATGTGGAATACATGTACGCCTTTGCCAATCCCCATGGGAAAAACGCCATCATGATTTTTCGATTTGATAACATTGACAAGGCCATCGCCATCCTGGAAGAACAATCCATCAATGTGATCAAGGGCGAGGACGTTTACAACCTTTAAGCTATGAGTTTGTGTTCGTCAGGACATGCCCGTTATATAAAAAAAACCACCCTGAATCAAATTCAGGGTGGTTTTTTTAATCGTGGCAATTCAATCGGTTATTTCCCGATAAAAGCAATGGAATGTGTGGGGCACTTTTCAATGGCTTTTTCGGCACCTTCCACTTTCTCATAGGTATAGGCACTGGCATCCAGTACGGCCAGATCACCGTTCATGGTGATAATATCGGACACCCGGGTGCAGGATTTACATCCCATGCAGCCCACACTGCAGGCGCTGGTCACATCTTTTCCCTTATCTTTGTTGGAACATAGAATGGCAGGAATCCTGTCTTCATGAAAATCCGCCATGGAAATAATCATCCGGGGACAGGCACGGGTACACGCACCGCAGCCCACGCATTTATCATAATCCACGGTGGCAAGACCATCTACAATGTGAATGGCATCGTAATTACAGGCCAAAACGCAGTCGCCAAAGCCCAGGCAGCCAAAGGTGCAGTCCTGGATACCGGCCACCAGATGGGCCGCGGCGCATCGTTGTTCGCCACGGTATTCAGATTTTCCTGCCTTGTCATTGGTGTGGGCACCACAATGGACCACCGCCCGTGACGGCACAGCATCTCCCACTTCAACGCCCATGATGACGGCCACCTCTTCAGCGCAGGCAGCCCCGCCAACGGGGCATTTGTTCACCGGCGCATTGTTGGCCACAATGGCCACCGCATAATCACTGCACCCGAGAAACCCGCATCCACCACAGTTGGCCCCGGGAAGGGCTTCTGTTACCGCCTCCACCCGGGGGTCCACTTCCACATGAAACTTTTTATTGGCCCAGCCAAGAATATACGACATGACAACTGCCATGAGCAGCATGGTTCCGGCAGCAATGCCAATGGTGACGACTCCAATCATGACAACCTCATCTCCTTTACAATAACCCTGGAATTCAACGGATGATCAAAGGCATGGTCAAGGGTCATGACAGCGGCCGTTTCTTCTGCAGGGGTTGGGGTAATGGCTTTTCTGACGCCGGAATCCACACCGGTGAATCCCATGAAGGCCAGGGCAAGAATGCCACCTATTATCATGGTGATGGCAGCGCCCTGGAAGGGTTTGGGAATATCGCACAATTCAATTTCTTCCCGGATGCCGGACATGATGACAATGGCAATGGTGAAGCCAACGCCGCCGAAAAGGGCCAGGGTAATAGATCGGCCCAGATCCCAGGCGTCCTGGGGATTTTCCACACCGGCCACGTTGGCCATGATGGTCAAACAGGCAAACAAAATGGCGCAGTTGGTGGTGATCAGCGGCAGAAAAACGCCAAAGGAGTTATACAGGGAGGGGTAAAATTTTCGCACATACATTTCCACAAACTGCACCGAAGAGGCAATGGCGAAAATATACACAATATAACTTAACACGGTGAGATCAATTTTTGATGCGGCTTCCGCAGACAGGAAAAAACCTGCAAAAAAAGAAGAAACCGGTGCGCCGGGAATCAACACCATGGTGGTGATACTCCAGCTGAGAAATGCGGCAATACAAATAACAAAGGTAACGGCGCAGCCCATACCAAAGGCCATGTCCACCTTCTTGGAGACCCCGATAAAAGGGCAAATCCCCACAAAATAATACAGCACAAAGTTGTTTATAATGGCGGCACTAAGTGCTATGAGCAGAATATCTATGAGATAATTCATAACAACCTTTCCAGTTAAAAATACATCGGTTGATCCGGTTTAGTTACCGGCTTTGGCGCCCCTGCGCATTTCTATCCAGTTGACGCATCCCAACAGCAGTCCCAGTGTGATAAATGCACCGGGGGGCAGTACCATGATGACCCAGTCCGGCCACGCGGCCGGAAGTATGGGCATGCCAAACAGTCCGCCAGTTCCGAGCAGTTCCCGCACCATGGCAATGCTTGCCAGGGCCAGGCCAAACCCAATGGATTGACCCACGGCATCCGAGGCAGCCGTGAACACATTCTGCTTTGAGGCGCATACCTCACATCGGCAGATGATAAGGCAGTTAACGATGATCAATGGAATGTAGGGCCCAAGGGTTTTGCTCATCTGATAAAGATAGGCGGCAAGCACCCGGTCGGCTATGGTTACAAAAGTAGCTATGGTCAGGGTGAAGACAACGATGCGAAGATGGGGCTTCAACAGGCCCCGGATGAGGCTTGTGACAACGTTGGCGCACAGCAGCACAAAGGCCACGGAGCAGGCCATGGTCATTGCCGGTTTCATGCCGTTGGTCACCGCCAGGGTGGGACACATCCCCAGCAGCTGGCGATAAACCGGATTTTCAGGCAATATGCCCTGGACAAATCTTTCCAGAGCGGTTGGTTGTTCAGCCATTGGTCATTTCCCTTTATATATTAATCTTTTTTGGTTGAAGTCAATTCCGGTCTGATATCGGAAACCGTTTGATTGATAATACCGCACACAGACACCGACGAGATGGTGGCACCGGAAATGGCATCAATGTTGCTGGCTCCCTGGGATTTATCCTTCACCACCACCAAGGGATTTGTTGCGGGTTTATCAATAAACTGATTGCGCCACGCGGTGTCTGAAATTTTATTTCCAAGACCCGGGGTTTCTTTCTGGTCCAGGATAAAAAGCCCGGTGATGTTTTCTGCCAGGGCATCAATACCCACAAGCAGCTCTATCTTGTCTGCATAGCCCTGGCCACCGGCCTTGGCCACCCATCCGGCAACTGTATTATCCTTAAATCTTGCTTCATACACCGTGTAGAATTTCTTTTTATTCTTTTTACTTACTTCAATGACCCGGGACTGGATATTAAGCGTTTCACCCGAAGCCGCAAGTTTCTGCGCCGCCTCAAGCCCCAGTACCACTTCGGGCACCTTTTCCATGGTCTCTTTTATTTTGTTGGCTTCAATTTTGGGTCCCAGGGCTGCCTGGACCCCTGCCAGAGATATACCGAAAATCAAGGCAAGTGTCAGAACAAGCCATGCCTGGAGCAGATTGTTATTCTGGAACCGCTCCCTTTTTTCTGATGTCGTATCATCCATAAGTCTTTATTACCTTACATGCCCGGTGGGCAATTGAAAGAATCTGAAATTTCCCATGACCCTTGGTGAAGAAGCCTGCCATGTCTGTTGTAGCAGCGGGCTTTTTTCTACCGGGTCAACGTAAATTTCAACATTTCCAGTTTATCATGCCACCCCGGTGGGTTTGGGAATGGTCCATCTGTTGATCAGTGGGGTCATGGCATTCATGAGCAGCACGGCAAACATGACACCTTCGGGGTATCCACTGTAAAGACGGATAACCATGATCAATGCGCCGGTGCCCATGCCGAAAATCCATTTTCCCTTGGGGGTAACAGGGCTTGAAACCGGATCAGTGGCAATGAAAAAACTGCCGAATAAAAGTGCGCCGCCAAACAGCTGATGCAAAACAAAGGTACCCCCGCAGTTTCCGGACAGGTCCGCCAGTGCAGAGAGAACAATAACCGTTGAAAGAATACCGGCGGGGATTTCCCAGGAAGCGGTTTTTCTATAAAGAAGATATCCGCCGCCAAGCAGACAGGCAAATGAACTGGTTTCTCCCAGGGAGCCGTTGGTTACGCCCACAAAGAGATCCAAAATTGAGGTTGCAACACCGCTTTGTTTAAAGGCAGTCAATGGCGTTGCCATGGACATTGCATCAATGGTGCCGTCGGCATTGATGTAGGCCGAGGCACCCATGGCACTGGCAAAGGCGATCATGACAAAGGCTCGACCCACCATGGCCGGGTTAAAGATATTCATTCCCAGACCGCCAAAAATGATTTTGCCGATGCCGATGGCCACCACCGATGCAAGAACACCCACATACCATGGGGCCGTACCCGGCAGTGAAAGGGCAATAATCATGCCGGTGACCACAGCGGAAAAATCACCCAGGGTTGGGGATTTACTTCTCATTTTTACAAAGACGAATTCGGCTGCCGCGCAGGCGGCAATACAGATCACCAGCTGGGTAACGGCATACATACGAAACACATAAACCGACATGACCACAAGGGGCAAGAGGGCGATGATTACATCGGTCATCATGCGCCGGGTGGTAAAGGTCTGATCGGACAGGTGCGGTGAGGGAGCCACATGGATCTTGATGGCCTCGTCGGCCATGCCCTGCCCTGCTATATCGTTTTTCTGAGACACGTTAATTTACTCCTTAATTATAACCAGACATAAAGAAGACTACTTCTTCATGGCCGCAACCTGCTGTTTTCCGGTACGAATCAGCTGGACAAGTTTAATGTTGGCCGGGCAGACATAGGTGCAACACCCGCACTCAAAACAGGCATTGATATTGTATTTCACGGCAAGGGCCGGATTTTTGTATCGGGATGCCATGGCAAGCTTTGTGGGAACCAGGTTCATGGGGCAGGCATCCACGCATCTGCCGCATCGTACACAGGCAGTTTCATTTTCCTTTGCCACATCTTCATGGGTCAGTATTGTGATGCCGCTGGTACCCTTGGTAACCGGGGTGCTCAGATCGGAAAAGGAAAAACCCATCATGGGGCCACCGGATACCACCCGGGCAGCTTCCTTTGTAAAACCACCACAATAATCAATCAATTCTCCGATGCTGATGCCCATGGGTACAAACAGATTTTTCGGGGTGGTAATTCCCCCGCCGGAAACAGAAATTGCCCGGTGGGTCAGGGGTGATTCCTTGATCACAGCCATTCCAATGGCGGCAATGGTTCCCACATTACTCATGGCAACGCCAACATCTGAGGGAAGACCACCCAGGGGTACATCCAGACCCAGCACGGCTTTCACCAGCTGCTTTTCACTTCCCTGGGGATATTTGGTCTGAACCACGGCCACCCGGATCACGGTCTGGGCTGTGATGCGGCGAAGCTTTTCAATGGCAAGGGGTTTATTATCTTCCACGCAGATGATGATTTCCTTGGCGGATACGGCCCGGCCAGCCAGCAGGGCACCGGTTACGATGGCACCGGGAGCCTGGAGCATAAGACGATAATCAGGTGTGAGAAAAGGCTCACATTCACAACCGTTGATCATCAGCGTATCTATCATTTTATTTTCATCGGGCATGACCTTTACATGGGTGGGAAAGGCTGCACCCCCAAGACCCACAATACCGGCACCATGGATAATTTTTGAAATGGTGGCCGGTTCATAAATGGAAATACAGTCCGTGGGCCAATCCGTGGCACTGAGCTTATCCCACAGCAACTGGCCGGGATTTTGATCAACATCTGCCTTTATCTGAATAGCTTTCATCCGGCGGCCATTGGGCAGCGTAACCATCACAGGCTTCTGGACGGTGCCTGATACGGGGGAATGAAGAGCTGCAGAAACAAAAGACTTTCCCTTGCCCACAAGTTCTCCCGCTGTAACCTGTTGCTTTGGCTTTACAACAGGTTCACAGGGGGCACCGATGTTCTGCAGAAGAGGCAACACCACCTTTTCAGGTGTTGGTAACACTTCGATTGCGTTGTCGGCTGAAAAGAACTTGTTATCAGGTGGATGAATACCATGGGGAAATGTCCCCTTGCCGGGGAAACCTTTAAACCTGAATAAACCCATTTTCTTTCTTTACTCCAAACCTTGTTAATTGTTATTCATTGAGCACACCATGTAAGCTCACCATATTGAACTCGATGATCCAAATCTTTTTTATCCTGAAAATTTTTGAGAGGGTATTAAAAAACGGGGGATCATCAAGATTTAAAATAAAAAGCTCAAACCAAGAGTGATTAATATTGGTTTGAGCCATGCATGCCCGCCTTGCTCTCTAGTCTGATATATCAGATATTAAACAAAAACCAGATAAGTGTTTTAGGTACCACACATTTTTTTATCAAGTCAAGGGTTAATCTTTTGGATCACTTGACCACCCAGACAGTCAAATGCTGGGCCAGCTTGAATATTTTCTCACCAACTCTGCCAAGCATGAGTTCTTTTAACGCAGTAAGCCCCCGTCGTCCCACCACCACCGTACCAAACTGCCCCTGCTCCACCTTTTCTATAATGGCATCGGTAAGGCTCTTTTTTCCTTCAAGGATTTCGCATGCCACTCTGTCAACGGAAAAGCCTGCTGCCATGAGTTCCTGCCTGGAATGGTTGAGTTTTGCTTCTATCTCATCGGTTTCAGTGAGATCCCCCCTATTTTTCTGAAGCTTGCTCACATGACACAAAAGTACCTTGCAGGCAGCAGCATCCAGCATTCTTTTCATGTGATCCACAGCTTTAAGGATGGTATTGGAGCCATCAAAGGCAACCAGAAAATTGCGACTGTCCGGCAGACCACCCACAACAATAAGTGGTATGGTATTAATTTTGTCCAGAAGCATATTGGGGACATTGCCAGCAAGAATGTCTTTTAGACGACTGTGTCCCCTTCTTCCCACCACCACGGCACTGTACCCCTTCATGGATTCTTCCACAATATCGCGCACCACGCCATGAATCCCGTTCTGAAGCTTTCTTTCAATGGCACTTACCGGAAATCCTGCTTCCGTGAGAATGTTCTGGGCTTTATCCAGGCAGGCATTAAAGGCCTTGGCCTGGGTGGCCATGGATGCTCTGACATCAGGGGTTTTCAAGCTGAGGTTCAGTTCTTTTTCCATCTGCCAGAATGATGCTGGAATGTTTTTCCCCACATAAAACAGAACAACATCTGTTGTTTCAACAGGAAAGACTTTTCCTACATAGCGTACTGCATCAAGGGCCAGATCAGATCCATCATAGGCAACTAACAAGCGTAAATTCTTTTTGTCCATGCACATCCCTCCCCGCATTTATTTAATTGAATGGAGACAACTTCTGAACATTACCTCATAACCTTGTATATCTATACCGCATTACATGGTTTTCAAGCAAGTTTAATTTGGGTATCAATTGCTTTAAGATCCCCTTTAGCTTCGAATGCGCCGGATCGGATGCCTTTTGAGGGTTCTGTTGTGGTATTTTAAATAAAAAAACACCAGCAATAAGGCAGGTAAAACCTTGTTGCTGATGTTCATTAATTGTCAGTCAGGAGTTCTCCAATTTTACCACCACATACGTTCCATTACATGTGGCATAAATGATCATTAAAATAATTGCCGAAATTGGAGTTTTTACAGGACCATCCTATTTTTTCTACGCTGTGACTAATTCGCGTAGGATTTTGCCAGCTTGGAAGCAGATCCAGCATCAGGAGCAAATCCGTCTGCACCAATTTCATCACAAAAAGCCTGGGTAACCGGCGCGCCGCCTATCATGATTTTAACCTGGTCCCGAAGGCCGCTCTCAACGATGGCATCCACCGTTTTTTTCATCATGGGCATGGTGGTGGTCAATAAGGCGGAAAGGCAAACGATCTGAGCATTTTGATTTTTTATCTGGGCAACAAACTCCTCGGGAGCAATATCTACACCCAGATTATGGACGGTCATTCCGGCACTTTCCATCATCATACCCACCAGATTTTTCCCAATGTCATGTAGATCTCCTTTTACGGTTCCGATGATCACGGAAGCTCCGGCCTGTCCCTCTCCTTCTCCCAGCAGAGGCTTGAGGATCTTCACACAATTACCCATGACCTGGGCCGCCATGAGTACTTCCGGAATAAACATGTCGCCATTTTCCATTTTTTCACCGACAAGATCCATACCTGCGATCAAGCCCTTGTTCAGAATATCCACCGCCGGGATATTTTCTGCGAGCGCGGCATTGACAAGCCCAACTACCTTTGCCTCGTCACAGCCCACCAATCCCTCTATCATCGCATTGTAATCGGACATTTTAAAATTCCCCCAATAAAATATTGTATTTTTCCCGGATGGCTTTATCAACTTCCGGTGAAATATAGCCAGTTACTCTATTTGCAACCAGTTTTTTTGCTATTTTTACGGCATTCTCCCTGGCATCCATGCTGCCATTTTGTTCCCATTTATTTCGGCTTTTTTTGTCGGAAACACCATTGCTCTGATAATATTCCGTTCTCATATGCTTCATGGTATGGGGAGCGGTCATGTAATTTCCTCCAGGCCCCACCGCTTTGATGACATCCAGAGCAAGATGTTCTGAATCCACCTCAATTCCCTTTAAGACTTTGCAGCAGTTGCCGATGATTTCATCATCAATGACATATTGCTCCAGGGCAACGGTGAGCATGGATTCGAGCATGCCGGCACTGTGGTGGATGTAATTGGATCCTCCCATGGATGCAAGCACCGCTGTCAGGGCTTTTTCCCATCCAGCCTGGGCATCGGGCACCTTGGCATCGGTCAATCCTGATGAGTTGTAATTGGGTACTTTAATATGTTTGGACATCTGGTGAATGGCAGCATTCATCATGCCACACTCCACAGCGCCGCCCTGATAACCCATGGTGGAAAGATTGGCAAGCCCGGGGATACCGCCATAGAGCAAGGGAGCACCGGCATGGGTCAACTGACAGATGGTGATGCCTGCCAGTTGTTCTGCATGGATCAGAGCAAGGGTTCCCGCCATTGTTACAGGGGAGGTGGAGCCTGCCATGGGGGCGCAGGAAAGGGCCACCGGGATCTGATTTCGATTGGCTTCCTGCATGATCAATGTGGACTGGGTACAAAGTTTCAGGGGGCTGATGGCAAAGGAGGTAATCACGGAAATAAAAGGTTTTTCCATGAATTTTTCCTTACCACCTGCCACCATGGACGCAAGATCAATGACTTTATGAAGTCCTTCTTCATTATTTACACCGGACATAACATGTTTCTGCGTGGCTTTCATGCAGGTATAATACATGTTAATATCGTAATCATCTTCCTGGATATCCGTTGGTATGCAGGGACGAACCAGAAAATGGATGTTTTTAAGCTGATCCACCACCCGTGATACATCGTAAAGATCGGCAAGGTTGGTTGCCCTGGCCTGTCCTGTTTCAATGTCAAGAATTTTTATGGCAGCCCCCCCGGTGCCAAGATGAACCTTATCTTCTGTCAGATCGAGATCATGCTGGGTGTCGCGGCCATGCAGAATCACTTTGGAAGGTGCTTTTTCGATCTCTTTCTCGATCAAATTTCTGGAAAATTTAATGCGACGGTTGCTGAAATCAACATCTGCACCGTTTTGAGCCAGCATTTTTGCGGTATCATCAAGCCCCTCCTCAAATCCCATTCCAATGGTTTCAAGAATTTGCAGTGATGCATTGTGGATGGTCACCACCTGTTCCTGGGAAAGGGGACGATATTGTCCACCTTGAAAACCTTTTGAATCCATAATCTCTCCTTAAATTAATCCAAGAAAAAAATCTTGTTTATCGTCACCAGAACCCGGTGCCGGATCTTTATCGTTTTTAATCCATGCCGCTCCATCCTTATCCTTAAAAGATATCAAAGGCTTGTCTGATATGTTTTATGGGGATAGCGTTTTCAATGTCTTCTACGACAATGAGGTGTTGTTATTTCTATAAGATTGTTTCCTAATGACATCGTTTCATTCATAAGTCAAGAATAATGAATCGAAACCTATCAAAAATATACAGATTCATAAATCACTTCCTACAACCCTTAAAGATGGCAATAAAATAAAGATACGTGTATACATCATTTAGTGAATAGAAATTGCTCAGGGATGAATTTAAAAGAATTTACTCATTCCAGCGCCAGATGCCTTAGGGGGTGTGTGTCTTGCTTTGCAAATGAGCATATTATGCTGGATTCTTCCTTCAATAAAAACACAGAATCAGGAGTTGTTTAAAAATTTAAAATGCAGTCCAACACCATACAGCAAAATGCGTCTGACCTGAAATTTTCCAAGGCCATTTCCAAGGGTTTCTATGAAGAGTTAATCGGATGGTTTACCAGAAGATCCCATCGATTGATACCCTTTGAAGATGTGAAAGAAAAATTGGATTTATGGTTTGTCACAGATATCGGAATTCAGACGGTTCGCCTGGATGCCATCATCGGCAGTCAGGGGCGTTACCAGAATTTTACCCGCCATTTTTTTCCCAGAGAAGAAAGTCTTAGAAGCCGTTGGAAAGATATTGACGGGGTCATCGCATCGGGGAAGATTTTGCCCCCGGTTACGCTTTACAAGGTATGTGATGCCTATTTTGTCAAAGACGGGCACCACCGCATCTCCGTGGCCAGAGCAAAGAAACAAAACGCCATTGAGGCAAGAATTTATGAATACGACTGTGATGTCTCCCTGAATGATAAAACAGATATCAAGGAATTGGCAATCCTGGAGACATATCACAAATTTTTAACCCAGACGGGTTTGAAAAAGCACCGAAATGTGGATTTTCACATAACGGTTCTGGGGGGATATTCCTTTATGATGGAGCACATTCAACGCCATGGGTTTTACCTGTCGGAAATAAAAAAAAGACATATTACCATGGGGGAGGCTGCCCTGTCCTGGTATGATAAAATTTATGCGCCGCTGGTTGATCTCATCGCAAAAAACGGTATCATGGCATCATTTCCCCATCGGACGGAAACCGATTTTTATATTTGGATTGTCAATTACCGTAAAAAACAGCGTCGGGAAATGGTTAATCATGAGGAGATTCTGCAGGAAGATGAAGCCAAAACCCTTGTGGATACATATTCTCAAAAATATACTGGAGGATTTGAAAAAATGATGGGGCGAATAAGGCGTTGGTTGGGATTGGTGGATTATCAATAACACAAGCCTGACCCCGTTGGCCCCGCTAACTATGACAAATAAACCATATTATGACCAAACCGGAAAAATGGAAGTGCGCCCGGTGTATGTTTTATGATGCATGCCCCTGACCCCAACCGGATAAGGCCCTGGAATCCGACATGGGGCTAACGTGATTTTCTGACCCAAATAAAATTAACGAAGAGATTGGGTAATGCCCGGTGTTCCAATGATTTCACCGGGCATTTTTTAACACGACGGAGTTGCTGGCGATTTATTTCCTTTTTTTCACAATGAGCCCAACGCCTTCCAGCCAGCTTTTGGCAACGGCTTCAGGCTTTTCTCCATTTATATTCACCCGGTAGTTCAGTCGGATCATGGTACCGGTGTCAAGGGAAGGTCCGATCTCTCCCAGGATTTTTGTCAGCTCAGGATATGTCTCCAGAACCGATGCGCGAATAACCGGACAGGGATTATAAATGGGAAAATAGCCCTTGTCGTCTTCCAGCACATAAAGATTATAGGCTTTTATTTCTCCATCTGCAGCAAAGGCCATACCACACAATGCCTGGTCATCCCTGACGGCTTTTTTGCACAGGGGGGTTTCCATTTTCAGCACATTGGCATCGGGGATGTCTTTGCCGAATTCAAGGCCATAATACTCCATCATGCCTTTAAATCCATCGGCCCTGGAATAAAATTCTGCATTACTTGAAACGGTCATGACACCCGGATTTTTCTTGGTATAATCCGCCCACTGGGACAGGGTTTTAATGCCCATTTTCTCGGCAACATCGGCTTTCATGGCAATGGCGTAGGTACTGTTAAAAACACCCGGGGTCAACCACACAAGATCTTTTTCAGCATCAACGGCCTTAACTTTGTTGTAAAGATCCGTAGCATTTCTGACCACCTCCTTCTTTTTAAAAAAAGTTAACCAGGCAGTTCCGGTGTATTCCATGTAAAGGTCAATCTGTCCCTGTTCCAGGGCCTCTCTGTTTACGTTGGTTCCTCCCAGGCTGGTTCGATCTTCAACCGGAATCTTTCTGTCCTTTAACAGTAGCACCATCATCTTTCCCAGAATCACCTGCTCGGTGTATGCTTTGGAACCGATTTTAACCGGGGCACCTGCCATGCTGGTAAGGGGCGATAACATAAAAACTGCGGCTGTGAGTGCAATAATCATTTTTTTCATACATTTTCTCCTTTGATAAATATAAACGAACTTATGCTGACAATTGATAATCATCCTGCAAAATACCCTTGCTGACGATTATTCTTTCCAGAAGCGCCAGGAGATAATCAATGGCCATGGCCAGTAAAGCAACAGGGACCGCCCCCGCTGTCATAATTCCCATGTCCACCAGTGCAATACCTGTAAATATCCAGAATCCAAGGCCACCGCCACCGATGAGGAATGCAAGGGGGGCTGTACCCACAATGATGGCTGAAGACGTTCGAATCCCCCCCATGATCACAGGCAGGGCATTGGGTAATTCAATTTGAAACATAATCTGTCTTTTTGTCATTCCCATGCCCGTTGCAGCCTCAATCACGTCATTACTGACCCCATCAATCCCCGCATAGGTATTTCTGACAATGGGGGAAACCGCATGGAAAAAAAGTGCAATCAGGGCAGGCACCATGCCAATCCCCGACATGCCAAGCGCAGGCAGAATACCATATGCCAGCGCAATGACCCCGAGGGAAGGCACTGACTGCCACACATTTACCACTGCCATGATCACAGATGCACTTTTTTCCATCCTTTTTCGCGTCATGATGGTTCCTAGCGTAACGCCCACTGTAATGGCGGCGGTCATGCTTATGAGAACAAGCATCAGGTGTTCCCCGATGAGCTTGAAGAATTCTGCCTTATTCTGGAAGGTATAGGTCCAAGCACCATAACTGCTGTATATCCAGCAAACAAAGGCAATGGTTGCAGCAGCCGGTAAAATTTTTCTGAAAAGCTGAAAAAAAATAGTCACTGGCATGGGAATTATCCTTTCAGGGTTTTTTTGATATCATCTGTGCGAAGCCATCCAAGAACCTTTTTGTCATCGTCCACAACCACCAGAAATCCATAATCATGGGTGAAGATCTCCGACAGGCCATCTTTAAGGCTGGAATGGGATGGCAGCCACGCCTTGGCCGGTTCCATGGCTTTTTTGACCTGAACATTTGGGGAAATGGAGGTATCCTTACAATTTAATATACCAGCAAATCCCCCTTGTTTATCTGTGGCAATGAGAAAATCCTGTCCAAGTTCCCGGGAGCGATTCAATGCCGTTTCAACGATTTCGCTTTCCAGAATCACCGGAGGGTTTTTCTGCATGGCTTTTTTGAGGGTGAAAAGATTCAAACGTTTCAGTGTGCGGTCCCCGCCCACAAAATCACTGACGAAACTGTCTTTTGGGTTCACAAGCATTTCTTCCGGCGAAGCAAACTGCACAAGATGTCCATCCTTAAGTAGGCAGATTTTATTTCCCATTTTAATAGCTTCGTCGATGTCGTGCGTTACAAACACAATGGTTTTTTTTACCTTTTCCTGGATTTTCAAGAATTCGTTCTGAAGATGCTCCCGGTTGATGGGGTCAATGGCTCCGAAGGGTTCGTCCATGAGCATGATGGGGGGATCTCCAGCCATTGCTCGGGCCACACCGATGCGCTGCTGCTGCCCCCCGGACAATTCCCTGGGATATCTATCTCGATAGAGATCCGGGGACAAATTCACAATTTCAAGGAGGCTTAATACCTTTTCTTCTATTCTACCCTTGTCCCATTTTAACAGTTTAGGAATAATGGCGATGTTTTCGCCGATGGTCATATTGGGAAACAGGCCGATATTCTGGATGACATAGCCTATTTTGCGTCGCAGCTCAATGGTGTTCAGACGGGCAACATTCTCACCATCAATGTATATTTTCCCGCTGGTGATGGAGATGAGCCGGTTAATCATTTTCATGGCCGTTGTTTTACCGCACCCCGACGGCCCAACCACCGTACAGATTTCCCCTTCTTCCAGATCAAAAGAGAGTTCGTCCACAGCCTTTACATTCCCTGCTCCCGGATAAATTTTGGTTACGTCCTGGAGACTCAGCATGGTTCCCATAATCTTCTTCCTTTTATTATTTTAGGGCTTAAGTCACAACATCTTCCACTATAGAGATGGGTCAGGCTTGATTCTGATATTTTTAATACAGTCTCAAAGCAGTTAAATGATCCATCAACCCCTGTTTTTATAAATTATTTTATCCATTGGAGAGTGTTATCTTTAACCCGTCTGGGGTCAGCCAGTCTTCTGCCTTACCCAGAACCATGTCAGCGACAATGGCCAGAAGACTCATGACCAAAGCCCCTGCAATCACTGAGGAATTGGTGGATAACTGCAATCCTTCACTGACAAAGATACCAAGTCCCCCAGCCCCGATATAGGCGGCAATGGCTGCTATGGCGATGGCCATGACCACAGCTGTTCTGACACCGGCCATGATAATGGGTGCCGCCAGGGGCAGTTGAAGCTGAATTAATAGCTGAAAATGGGTCATCCCCATTCCTTTGCCCGCTTCAAGGGTGGCAGGATCAACACTTTTCAAGGCAATGTAGGTGTTACGTATAATAGGCAAAAGAGAATAAAGCGAAAGGGCTACCACCGCCGGAACAGCACCGATACCGATACCATTTACAGCATCCCATGCATTATCAATGGAGGACAGAATGGGCATCATGAAACCAAACATGGCAATGCTTGGTATGGTGATCAGAATACTGGAGGCGTAGAGCACAATACTCGCCATACCGGGATTGCGGGTAATGTAGACGCCCACGGGCACACCCACGGCAATGGCAATGACAAGGGAAATGCTTACAATTCGAATGTGCGTCACCAGCTCAACCAGGATTTCATGGAGATTGTCTGCAAAAAAAACAAATGGTTCGCAGTAAAAAAATAATTTTACCAGGCTGTCGTAGGCGGCAATGGTGAATACCACCATAAACAGGGTAAGCCAGAAATCCGTTATGCTTTTCATATATCTGGTCAACGCCAGCAATGTCACGGGCAGCGTTACAAAAAGGGAAACCCAGAATCCCCAGGTGTGAAGCAAATTGATTCCATCCAGCTTCGCAAGAAAGTTCACATAGAAATCGGCAAGGTAAATCAATATCGTAAGCGTAAAAAATCCGAAGAGAAACTGGTGTACCTCCTGTCCAAGAAAGCCCTTTGTATATTGCCGACGAAAAAACCAGGCCAGGAAAAACAGAAAAAAGCCCAAAGCTGCAAATAACGCAAGGCCTGACACCCATGTCATTAGTTGAAGGCTCACCACTGTCATAAGGATTACAAAAAGAAAAATTCCCGGAAAGGGACTTGATTTAAGATTTTCCTCAAAATAGACCATGAAGAAGAGAAACATGGAAAAAAGAGGCAATATCAGCCCCATTCTTAAAATATTATAGGAGGGTAGAAAATCAATCTCAATATCCACAATATGGATGAGCAATGTATAAATGGAAAAGCCAGTGTCCTGTAAAAGGAATTCGCCGGGAAACCAGGGGACAAAAAAACAGGCCATCAAGCTTGTCAAGGCCAATAGTATAAATCTGTCCGCCCACTGCCACCGAAAAACAGATTTATATTTTGGTTCTGAAATTTCTCTGTGACAATACCTGCATTTTGCAGCGTGCAAAGACAATTCTCGGTTGCATTCCGGGCAGATAGAAACGTCTAAATACATGGTTGACCTCCAAATTGTTTTCTTGATGATAGACACACCTATCATGCGAAGCAAAACATGTCAATATCTATACCTATAATTTTTATCATGAAATAATTAATTCATACACAGTTGCAAATCTGGCGTGTTTCCATCTGTTTTTCCGGCGGCATGGGCCATGGCAAGTCGCAAAAAATTTATCAAAAGAAGCTTGCCGCTACTCCAGGGTGTGGAAATTTCAGGATGTCCCTGGCTCCCGATAATCAGTCGTTTTTTGTGTTTAATAATTTCATTTACCACATGTCCATTTGAGTCCGTGGAGGTGGCAATCAGTTCAAAACCATCCGGAATAACACAGATGTTCCAGCTATGAAGCTTGGGAATATAAAAAGGATCATTCATACCTGCAAACAAATTGTCTGGTGCAATAATCTTAATGGGAACAATATCTCCTTCCATTAAATGCTTAACGTCCTTTTCATATGCACCATGGTATCGCCCTGTGCTTTGTACAAAAGTTCTCTCCTGTTGGGCCGCTATCATCTGATGCCCTCCGCATACACCAAAAAGAGGAATATCCGTTTTCCTGATAACCTCCATTTCACCGTTGAATTCAAACATGGGCATCATTTCCCACCAACGACTCTGACCTGTCAGAAAAATGGCAACAGGTTTATTTTCAAAATTCTCAAGGACTTCATTGTTAACCTGGGCATGATTAATCTGGACAACCCCAAGGGACCAGGGCAACGCTGCATCCCTTCTCTGCCCAGAATTGCATTTTGCCAATCCTGTTTCTCATAATTTAAAAAACTCTGTTCATTGCGAATAATCATGACATATTTTCCGGGGGGTACCTGCAAAGGCGGCGGATCAGCTTTTTCATAAAAGGTTACCTCATGAACCGTTGGGGGATCCCCGGTCCATGCGGTGATCAAAAGTCTGAAAAAACGTGTGCTGACAGGGCTCTCGTCCAGGTCAATCACAGCCTTGTACCCATGAAAACCGTTCACGGAAGTTCCGGGTATGTCGATCCAATTTTCTTTATCATCGCTGGATTGCCAGACGTAGTCTTCCAGTCGACTGGAGGTTGAAATGTGGGTCAATCCCCAGGCTTTGCAAGGCTTCTCATGGCTCCAGCCAGCAGGAGCCATGAGAAGCCATATGCGGGAAATACAAACGATTTGACCCATATCAAAATCAATGGTGTAAACCCTTTCACCAGCTCTGCCCCGCCAGTGATTCAAACCCGACTCCTCATAGGCCTGAATATAGGCTTCTCCTGTGCCACTGGATGCGATGATATCAACACAGTCAACCCGCTGGAATAAAAGTTGTTTATTCCATGTGGTATTTACATCAAACCGTGCTGTCAAGCCCCCAAATTCCGTGGACCATGGGCTTTCATCGCCGTGCCCTTCCTGGCATTTAACCCGCCAAAAATAACGCGTATTGTCCATGAGCGGATTTTCCAGCCTAAAACGCGTGGCATAAATTGTTTCAGGGATATTTTTATATTACATGAAATTTTTTGTGTTAAAAAACGGTGAGGTATCCAGTTGAAGCACATAATTTCGTTCATCAAAAGATATTCCCCCACTGTTAAGCCAGCTGAGAACGGGTCTTGTAGACGTCACCACATCATCCAGACGCGGAGCACAGTCATGGATGGGGGGAAAAATCCTAATATCACCGCCTGAAATATTTTCTTTTTTTTCATTAATCGCCATGTCAAACCCCTTAAATGACAGAATTAAAAACATTTGTGGTATAAGTATTCGGCTTGCTCATATCAATGTTTGGCCAGTGCCCCATATTCGCCTGTTTGGGGTTGCACCGCATACTAATGCTGAGCGAGCAGATCAAAACAGGATAAGATGAGGTGCTGACCGAATATTTACGTTATGGTAATAATCCATCTCAGCACATGCCGGGTAAAAAAATATCCTAATATGGGTGTTAACCAATTTTATGAATTTTGGAATTTCAATCCATTACATGATGATTCAAGCAATGTCAATATTGATAGTTGCTGTTTCATAAAATATTTATTCACTTGCCATAATATTATTTTTCAACTCAGGGTTCGCCATTTTCGGACTTGCCCATAAAATCGACCGTACTGGGGAGGGGTCAGGCTTGCATTTTGGGCAGATTTATTAAAATTTATCTTGCAAATACAGACAATTAATAAAACCAACACCCCCTGGCATCATTGGCCCGCAGATTATGACGGGTGGTCCATCTTGTGACCAAGTCCGCCATCAGCAAGACCTGTACAGTGAAAGAAATGCATCAGCATCAAATCAACATCTAATGAAAGAACTCAATCATTTATTGTAAATATGTTATTTTTAATGTATTAATTCTGAAGGATATAAACGCAGATGTCCGACACTATTTCGGCACTTTGATTGGGACTGATCACAACACGAAAGCGGGGTCAGGCTTTCGTTATTGACGATTTTGTAGAAATATGTCTTGAGACACAGATAGTTGACAAAAACCTGAGCCCGTCGGCCCGCCAACAATTACGAGTGGCCCAGGTTCTGATCAAGCCCTTTTGATTTAATTGCTTTTTGAATAATAACTAACAAAGGAAGACCAAATAAATGAGTTCAGATTCGCCCACACTGGAAAAAGTGATAAAACGCACCACCCCCCACATGACACCCAAAAACAAAATCATAGCCGATTATGTTATGGAAAACCCACAACAGGCGGTGTTTATGACCACACGGCAACTTGCTTCTGCAAGCGGTGTCAGTGAAGCCACAGTTGTGCGTTTTGTACGCCAACTGGGTTTTGAAAGCTATGCCGTTTTCATCAAACAATTGCGAAATCACATTGACACCGGGCTGACACTCATGGAGAGAAGCCGCATCACCATTAAAGCCAAAAATGGAGAGCAAAACGCATTTACCCGGCTGGTGGCCCAGGAAATTGAAAACCTTTCTTTTCTGGGTAAAAACATGGATATGGACGAAGCAGACAAAATCATTACCCGCCTGTCAGAAGCATGTCGGGTGCTGGTCATTGGTTCACGTCTCTCCTACTCGCTGGCCAACTACATGGGATGGACCATGACTAAAGTTCGGCAGGATATCACCATCCTCAAAGGCAGCGACCGCACCACCATTGACTGGCTGGCCATAGCCCCGGAAAATACGGTTGTGGTGATTGTGGCCACATCCCGCTATCCCAATGAACTGATACGGGTCGGTAAGATGGTCCGTCGACAAGGGCATTCCCTCATCCTTCTCACGGACAGCTCATCCTGCCCGCTTTTACAGTTCAGTGATCATTCCCTGATTGCTCCCATGTTGACCATCCCCTTTCTTGGCAGTATCACTTCATTAAGCTGTCTGATCAATTATCTGGTCCACGCCCTGGCAAAGAAAAGGGGGGATGACCTTAACGAACACCAGGAAAAACTTGAACAGGCCTACCTGGAAAATGATATTCTGTTCAATCTGGAAACCCGACCCGAAAAGCGATGATGACTTTAATTATTTATAGATTTGATTCAAGAACCCTTTCATTCTAACTGTTCACATAAAGGAGGCTCCATGAATGCCAAAATTCCGTCATTATCAATCAAAGAGCAACAGAAAATACACACTTACTCTCTGAAGATACTGGCCGAGGCGGGCATTCGATTTAATTGCGTATCGGCCCTGGAGCTGCTCTCCAGGCACGGTGTTGAAATTCACAATGAAACGGTTTTTTTCAGTGAAAAAAATATTGAAAAAGCCCTTTCTTTGGTTCCATCTTCCTTTGTCTGGCATGCCAGAAACAAACTGCACTCCATCACCATGGGTGAAAATTATCATCACATGGGACCGGGGTATGGTGCACCATTTATCATTGAAAAAAATGGAAACATGCGAAATGCCAACAAGGACGATTATGATAATTTCTGCAAATTGACCCATACCTCCCCGTATCTGGACTTTCTGGGCTCCATCATGGTCCAGCCAGCAGAACTTTCCGCCGAAACCGGGCACCTTGAAATGCTTTACAGCAATTTCACCCTGAGTGATAAACCAACCATGGGCAGCACCACTTCTCCCCGGGCAGCCCTTGATAGTTTAAACATGGCAGAAATTATTTTTAATACCTTAGATCGCCCTGTGGTTGTAGGACTTATCAATGCCCTTGCGCCCCTGCAATTTGCCCATGACATGACCGATGCTCTCATGATTTATGCCGCAAAGGGACAACCGGTGATCATTCACAGTGGTGCCATGATGGGTTCCACAAGCCCCATCACAGAAGCTGGCACCCAGGCGATGCAAAATGCCATGAATCTTGCTGGCATTTGTCTTGCACAGTTGATTTGTCCCGGCACCCCCGTCATATATGGGGCAGGCGGTACCCCACTTGACATGAAAACAGGGGGATATATCATTGGATCACCGGAGGTTGCCAGAAATATTGCCGTCCATGCGGCCATGGGACGGTATTATAACATCCCCACCCGTGCAGGTGGTGCTTTCACCGATTCCCTGGCACCGGATTACCAGGCGGGTGCGGAATCTGCAATGATTCTTGGAGCGGCAGCTACCTCCGGGGTGAATATGTCTCTGCACTGCTGTGGTATTTCAGGGGCCTACATTGCCATGGGATACGAAAAATTCATGGCAGATGAAGAACTGTGCGGTATGGTTAAAAAAATGCTGGAGCCTGGTGATTATTCCCATGAAGCCTTTGCTCTGGATCTAATTAAAGAGATCGGAGCGGGTGGACAGTACCTTTCCCAGATCCACACCATGAAACGATGCCGAACTGCTTTTTTTCAGAATAAACTGTTTAATAAATCCAACCACGATAGATGGGTGCAAAACGGCAAAAAGTGGACCCATGAAACGGCCAGTGAAGCGAAGACAAATCGTTTGCAATCATATGCACCCCCCCCCATGGAAAAGGATGTTGAAATTGCGCTGAAACAATACGTTGTTCATCAGCTGGCCCGTCAAATGTGATGAGTGGGCCATCTTGCAAACAAATCCCGATAAGGAATTATGAAAAAAATATGAAACAGGTAGCATCTCAACTGATAAATTTTTCTACCCGGGTAAGTTATGGGAATTTACCAGACAAAGTGATCAACCAGGTACGACGGGTGGTCTTAGATACCCTGGGCTGCATGATTGCCGGTACCAATACCGTGGTCGGTCAACAGATAACCCGGCTGGCCCAAAGTGCACGGCAGGCAGACGGCACGACTGTCATGGGGGTTAAAGAAGGTATTAACCCCACCATGGCTGCCAATGTCAATGGGGTACTTGCCAACGTATTGGATGGTGACGACGGCCATCGCATGGCCAAGGGACACCCGGCCGGAGTCATTCTGCCGGCTACCTTTGCCGCCGCAGAAATGGTAAAGGCCAATGGACGACAGTTCATGGAAGCCCTGGTGGCAGGTTATGAAGTGGGGTTAAGATGCGGACTTGCCATCAACAGTGGTGAAACATATTATGGCTCCGGCAATTGGGTCAGCTTTGGAGCCGCCGCCGCAGTGGGGCATCTTGTGGGCTTAAATGCACGGGAGATGGAGCAGGCATTGGGCATCACTGAGGTTCAGACTCCCAGCTGTCAGCTCATGGGATGGATTGAAGACCGCCGCATTCCCACGGTTAAAGAAGGTATGGGATGGTCCGCAGCCACGGGCCTGAACGCCGCCATGATGGCCAAAGTGGGTATCACCGGCACTTTGACCCTTTTCAGGGGCAAGGAAGATCTTGCAAAGCTCAATACCTGCGGAGATCATTATGAAATGGAAAATCTTTATTTCAAACAATATCCCAGTTGTCGCTGGACCCATAGTGCGCTGGACCTTTTGTTTGACTTGATGAAAAAAAACAAACTGGGTGGAGGCGATATAAAAGGGATCCATGTGGACACTTTTTATTACGCATCTCTACTGGACACCGTGGTGCCCGACTGCGTGGAACAGGCCCAGTACAGCCTCCCCTTTCTCCTGGCGGTTGCTGCCCTGGATGGAGAATTGACCCCCAGCCAGATGAAACCGGAACGATTCCTTGATGACAGGGTGACGGCCCTGGCACGGAACGTCACCTTGTCAGTGGATGAAAAGATACAAAAAAAATATCCCGTCAGCACCCTGGCCCGACTCACCATAGAAACAACAGCAGGGCAGACATTTAATGCAGCGGCTGACAAATTAAAGGGGGACTGGAACTATCCCCTGACAGATTCGGAGATTAAAGATAAATTCAGACGATTTACCGGTGAGATCCTTCCTTTGGACACAGTGGAGGCCTTGATTCGGACCGTTTGGGCGCTGGAAACCATGGAAAAGCCATGGGAACTGCTTAAAGTGATTTAAAAATCGCTTTAAGCCGGACGAATACAAACCTGAAATTGCATTCACGTAAAAAACATGTTAAATGACGGTCTCTTTTCGGCAATCTGGGGTAATTCATAAAATTGAAATTCATTGAATAATTCCACACCAGAAACAATTTTGTTAATGACACCTCACAGGTGCAGTTTTAATAAAGAGGACCTCCGCATGGGACCGCACAAAGTAAGAGAAATGATGAAAAGAGAAGTCCAGAATGCCCAGCGGCGTTTTCGACGTCAAAAACAGAGAAATGTACTGGCAAAACCCGGCATCCATGAGATGATCATTGTGCTGGATCACCTCAAGCCTTCTTATAACGTGGGAAAAATATTTCGCAGTGCAGATGCTTTTGGGGCACACCGGGTGGATCTGGTGGGCATTGACCATTTTGATCCGGCCCCGGGAATGGGAGGATTTAAAAATGTTCCGGCAAAATTTTACGATGATTTTGACGCCTGCTACCAGCCCCTGGTCCAGAGCGAATATACCTTGGTAATCCTGGAACCGGAAAAAGGCACATCGCTTTTTAACACTGCCCTTCCCCGAAAAAGTGCCTTTGTGCTGGGCCATGAAGGATTGGGCATCAGCTTTGATCCCGATAAATACGATAATATCATGCGACTGGCCATTCCCCAGTTTGGAAAGGTGCAAAGCCTTAATGTAAGCATTGCCGCATCCATTGTGATGTATGAGTATGTCAAGCAACATGGCCAAGAACCATGAGACCTCAGGACCCATGAATACCTGACCTGGACAAGCCGGAACCAAAAAGAATTTCAGATTCTTTTGCCCAAATAATACGAAAACCAGAGATAAGAATCTGATAAGCGCCTAATGACCGGCATGGTCAAAACGCAAAAAAACCTGATCCGGAATTGGATCAGGTTTTTTGTTTTGGATTTTGATCCTTGATGATCAAATCACATAGGGGCAGCCTGGCTGGCATTATTTTGAAATTTTCCAGCTTGAATAAATCAGGGGAAATAACACCCATAAGCCAAGCCTGACCCCATTATCCCCCATTATCTGACGTTTAAAATATTTTTACAAAGACGCCACCCAGGCGGAGAATTTTTCTTCACCAGCAGGTTGCATGTTAAATTCAACACCACTGTCCATGAGGGCGTGGATCATATCCTTTCCATATCCCCGGGAACAGGTAAGGATCAGCCCAGCCTTTTCACCATCCTTGCAAAGAGTGATGATCTGGCAGGGCACATGGCAGCAGGGGCCCTGGAACAGGAACGGAGCTGTCATTTTGGGGTCAAGGAAATCCAGGTTGGTCACTTTTTCCATGAATGAAAATACATCCTTGCCCATGATGGCCACGCACAGAGTATTTTCCGTGGTCTCTGTGACAAATACATCCGTGGGACAATCTGCATCGTTTCCGGGCAGCTGAAAGACAGATGCCTGGATACCGTTCATGCGGTTGATCAATACCCCGCCTTCAAGAACTGACTTCCCAGGAACTTCCGGGATAGCCACACCAAAGGGGGTTACAGCTGACAGATCTTTTGTCTGGACATCCAGGCGGGTTATATGACTTAAGTCCACAATGGACAGGCCCTGCCCTTCTCCGTCATATTCCATGGCGATGGTCCAATTGTCCCGGATTTCCGTGCGTTTGGGATATTTACCAAAGGACACCGGTGAAATTCTTTTTATGTCTACCATTTCTTTTTACCTCAACTCTTCATTCTTGTTCCGTCAGGATCATAAAATGGCATGGGAACCACCTTGCCATAGATACGTTTGTCGCCGCATTCATCTTCGTAGATTTCAAGCCGGGTACCCACCTTGGCAAGCTCTGATTCAACAAGGGCCATACCCACGGCCTCGTTCAATGAAAAGCTGTCCCGGGCCGTTGCAATGTATCCACGCACCCGTGTATCCACGATGAGAGCACCATCCCGGGGCGCACGTCCCTTGTTTTCCATTTTGAATCCCACCAGCTTGAGACGGGTAGGATCATTTTCTGCCTGGCGAAGGGCCACAGCACCAACAGTTTTGGCTTCGGCTTTTTTACGATCCCACAGAAATCCAAGTCCCACATCCAGAAGGTTGGTCCGCTGCTCGGACTCCTGGCCCAGGATAATATGGCATTTTTCCATACGAAGGACATTCTGGGCTTCCACACCAAAGTTCTGGATGCCAAACTCCGCACCCGCTTCCTTGAGGATCTGCCACAGGGATGTCATGTAAGAAGAAGGCACATGGAACTCATAGGAGAGCTCACCCACAAAGCCCAGTCGCATGACCTTTACCGGGATGACATCTTTAATGACCAGTTCTTTATAACCGGAGTAAGGCAGAGCTTCATTGGAGACATCTTCATCGGTGATTTTCGCAAACACCTTTCTGGCATTGGGACCGGACAGGTTGATTACACCCATGGAGTCGGTGAGATTCACCATGTTGAAATTCCAGCCGTCATACCGGGTGTGATACCGGAACCATTCCACGGTCTGACCGGCCCGGCCGGTGGAAGTGGTAATGTAGTAATCATTTTCACCCAGCATGATGACAACACCATCATCGATAACACATCCGTCGTCGTTACACATGGCGGAGTATTTCACCCGGCCGGGTTTGAGTTTGGACATGTCGCTGACATAAATACGCTGCAGGGCTTTAAGGGCATCGGGTCCATGGAGGCGGAATTTACCCAGGGTGGAGCCATCCAGCATACCTACATTGTTTCGCACGTTTTCAATTTCTTTGCGGCAGGAGTAATCCTCGGAAAAATATCTCACCCGTTCCCACACACCGATTTTACGCAGAATCCCTTTATCCGCCACCTGGAGATCGTGGATGGGGGTTCTTTTGTGCATGATGTGATTGGCACCGGCATAGGTGGCAATAAAGGTGGGTACAATGGGTGCACGCACCGTGGTGGGTTTAACGGGAACACCGGCAAGGGCCTGGTATTTTGCCACATAAAGGGGCAGGTTGTGTCCGGGAATACCACTCTGGCCTGGTCCAAGACCGGCTGAAGAATATCGCTTTACAAGTTCGGGCACATCAAACCCGCTGTCAATGGTCTGCTTCACAGCCTTGATGGTGGTGTCTTCGTCAAAGCAGATAAAACTTTTTTTACCCTTTACAGGAGCTGTCACAAGCTTGGAACCGCGCACGGGTCCGGGAAGTTCTTTCACAGCAGCTTCGGCAGCTTCCACATCGGCGGCGGTGCAGGCACCACAGGCCTTGGCAGCTTTGATACCGGCAAGCCTGCCGGAACATTCAATGGAAAAGGCATTGTTAAGTCCCAGGATGCGACCGGCAGAAAAGGTGTTTTCCGGCATTTCATCTGCCACAAAGAAACCGGTGAAATCATCGTGTCTCAGTTTAATCTGGGCCATGGTCAACGGACCGGTCACAGGGGTCAGACCTGCGGATGCCACCAGCACATCACAGTCAAAATCCCGGGTGATCATGCCGTCAATGGAGCTCATGGTTACCTTATTGACCTGTTTTTTGCCATGTGCAACGGTGGCCACCCATCCTTTAAGAAGGAGAATATTTCGTTTGGCCAGTGCAAGTACCAGTTCGGGGTCCTGACCATCTTCACGCACATCCGCCACGCAACCGATTTTCATGCCCATGTCAAACAGATCAATGGCCGCTTCCAGGCCCAGATCATGACCTACGCTGAAAACACCATTTTCACCGGCCAGAATACCATAATGACGGGCCATGCGAAGGGCACATCCCACCTGCATGACGCCGGGACGCTCGTTGTTGTCAAAAAGCAGAGGACGCTCTATGCAGCCAGTGGCCACAATGACACTGTTGGCCCGGATCTCCACATAACGTTCGTTAAAAGCGTCTTTATCAGTTCCCGTCTGGAAACCGGTGACCAGGCAGTTACTGTACGCACCCACCATGGCGGTGTGTTTCAGCACCCGGATATTTTCATGGGCTTCCACCTGTTGTGCCAGATCCTGGCCCCGCTGGTACAGAGCAACACCATCTTTATATTCCGTCATGCGGTAGTCAAAAAATCCACCCAGCCAGGGGCGAGATTCCATGATAATTACCCGAAGGCCTTTTTCAGCAGCGGCAAGAGCCGCGGTCATACCAGCAGGACCGCCACCGATAACAACAACGTCGGTTCTGGGAAAAATCTCATCGAACTTACCCGGCATTACAAAATCAGGACTGATTTCACCAAGACCTGCCGTTTTACGAATCTGTTTCATGGCGATGGGCCAGATACGGGCAGGCTTATGCATCATTTTATAATAGAAACCGGCAGGCATGGCCCAGTCCAGCTTGTCCAGAAACCCCAGCATATCGTTTTCGGCAGATCCTTTGACGTTCTGCTCCTTCACGGTCATCCCCTGTTTGAGCAGGGTGTTCTCCGTGCGTACATTGGGGATTCCGTCCACTTCCATCATGGTGTTACTGCACTCACCATCCAGACTGTAAAGCCCCCGGGGACGATGGTATTTAAGACTTCTGGCATATATGCGGACACCGTTGGCATAAAGGGCGCTGGCAATGGTATCGCCTTCCACACCGGTGTAGGACTTTCCCTTGTAATTGAAAATCACTTTTTTTGTCGGATCTATTTTCAGCGTGGGCAGCTGATTAAATCGGGTCATCATTTGTCAGCCTCCGGACCTTTTACTTCAAGGTTGGTTGTTGTATCGCGATGGATGGTAAACCACGAACCGCAACCATCCTTGTGAAACCACCACTCTTTTTGAACGCCTGCGACGCATTTGTTCATATGTACATAGTCACACCAGGCTTCGGGGGTTAACCCTGCTTCTTCGGGTCTTGGCCCTTTGTCTTCCCCACCATACCTGAACTCATATCCGTTTCGTTTGCCGCATATGGGACATGTAATTGTTAATGCCATTTTTATATCTCCTTAAATCCCACCGATCAGTTATCAGGTGTATAGTTAACCAGTGCGGCGGTTTCACCCATGAGCTGATGATTTTCGTATCGCCTGTAGTTAAAGGGTTTGAGTATTTCCGGACACTTCTTTTCCGCCATGAACTGCGCCATGTATTTCCCCACGGCAGAGCAGGATTTAAACCCGAAATAACCCCATCCGCAATCCATGTAAAACCCTTCAATATGTTCATTACCGTCCATGATGGGAGCCATGTCCGGCGTCATGTCTGCAAGGCCACCCCAGATTCTCATGAATTTTACGCCCCGGAGACAGGGGAGAAACTCAGAAAGGGCTTCGGCCTGGTGCTTGATATAATGGGCGGTGTTCTGGGTGGTGTAGTTGGGCCATTGGTCCATGTGTGCACCGGTTGCCACTTCACCTTTTAGGGTCTGGTTGGCATAGCAGTGATAGGCACCGGAGGAGACCACATGGTTTAAAACTGGTTTTAAAGGCTGGGTCACCATGGCCTGGATGGTCAATACGCTGATGGGAAGTTTAATACCCAGCATGCCGTAAATAAGGGCCGCAGAATAACCGCCGGCGGAGATGAGCACCTGTTTGGTGTTTATGGTCCCCCGGCTTGTTTCCACACCTGTGACTTTTCCATTCTGGGTTTTAATGCCCGTGGCTTCTGTCTGCTGGTGAATTTCAACACCGTATTTGTTGGCACCCCTGGCAAGGCCCCACACCACAGCATCATGACGGACAATTCCTCCCGGGGGATGGAACATGGCACCGTGGATGGGAAAGGTGATATCCTCTGAAATATTCAGAGCCGGCACCAGTTCTTTGGCTTCCTTGGCATCAATGAGATGACTTTCAACACCATGGAACTGGGCCGTTGCAATGGTGGTGGTGGCCGCCTTCATGGCCGCTTCACTGTGCATGAGGTTCAGGTTGCCGCAGTTGTTGAACATCAGGTTATAGTCCAGTTCCTTGGTGAGGATGGGCCATAACTTAAGGGCCTCATTGTACAGGGGGACATTGTACTGGGTTCTTTGGTTGGCACGCACAATGGCGGTATTTCTACCTGCGCCACCAAAGCCGATGTAGTTTTTCTCGATGATGGCCACATCTGTGATGCCGTGTTCCTTGGCCAGAAAATAAGCCGTTGCCAGCCCGTGAAGTCCGCCACCGATGATTACCGCATCATAACTTGACTTAAGTTGGGTCTTTTCACCCCACATGGGTTTTTGTTTACTGAACATAAGCACTCTCTTGAGTTTTGTACTGTGATGTTATTCAAATACTGACTGTGCTTTTTATAGTCCATGGATTAAATCATGTCAAATTGTTTTTTAAAAAATGAGTAAATTTATTTCATAAAGTTTTACAGTTGTTGACAAAGTGATTGTTTCCGACTATTTATACAGCGCATTACTTCATGAAATCCGGATATTCTGATGGATTTCAATTGCAATGATTTTTGCCAGGTGGACATTTTCATATGAAAATGTCCACAGCAGAGCCCCAACGCCCGTCCGGTCTGCCACGTTCGGAGCCAAAGGGGATAAGCCCATTTGCTCTGACGATTATCAGGGAATGCAGATTGATTAAGAACAAAACTGCCTGTTGTGCCTATGCTTTAGGCTGGCAGGGTATATGGAACACCGTTGGTCCGGGCTGGATGAGTCAGCCGTTGGGGGCGACATAATGCCATTTTAAATCTTTGTTGTGTGCGTGAGAATATTATCTTTTTATATGAAACTGTGCCTGAAACCTTGAAATAAAATGCGTTTGCCAGGCAATGAAATAAAATATTTCAATTTTACTGAAAACTTTTGAAAGATGAGCAATATGACTTCAAATTCTGTAATAACAACCATTTTAAGCAAGCTTGACTCTCTGACTCCCAAGGGTCGAATCATCGGAAATTATATTACCCAGAATCCCACCAAGGCGGTCTTTATGACCATAAAGGAACTTGCCGAAGCATGCAAGACCAGCGAAGCTACGGTGATTCGATTCATTGACAGCTGCGGCTACAAAGGCTACAGCGATTTTCAACAGGATTTAAAGGGATTCCTGGATACGGGATTGAGTCTTCTGGACAGAGCCGATCTCCAGGGGATAAACAAACCGGGAATGAACAGGCTGAACAATGTGGTATTGGATGAGTTGAGTAATCTTCAATATCTATATGAAACCATTGATATCAAAAAACTGGAGCATGTAGTAAAAACCATTGCGGAAAGTCCCACGGTGTTTGTGGCAGGTTCAAGGCTGTCTTATACTTTTGCCTATTTCCTGGGATGGTCCCTCACCCGTATTAGAAAAGGGGTTCAGACCCTCAAGGGCAGTGATACTACATGCATAGATATACTTGCCAATGCCCCTGAAAATAGTCTTGTGGTCATGATTGCCACCACGCGGTATCCCAATGAACTGATAAAGCTTGCCAAGCTCGTTCGACGGGAGGGACACACCCTTGTGGTGATCACAGATAACAACATGTGTCCCATTATACAATTTTCCCACCATTGTCTTAAAGTCCCCATCAATTCCATTGCCTACATCGGCAACACCTCAAATATGATGTGTATCCTTAAGTATATTGTTCAGGAACTTGCCAGTCGTCAGGGGGAATCTCTGCAGGAACACCAGAAAAAGCTGGAACAGGTTTATCTGGAAAATGATATTCTTTTTAACTTACAGGGGTGATGTCAAGTTACAACTCGATGTTCAAGTTTTTTCTTCCAATTTTGTGAGAACGGGGTCATGCTTGCGTTATGGGGATTATCGACCACAGCCGGGGCGAACGCAAAACACCACCGATAATGCCCATAACGCAAGCATGACCCCTCCCCAAATAAGCCAACCCTGCCCTCCGTTGCTTTTTGCCGGGATCATCGCCGAGAATCAGTTCCGGGGGACGGTTTTACTTTGCCCTGGACTCCAGAATGTAGCTGTTGGTTCGTAAAAAAGGAACATATTTGTGATCATGAGTGCTGATATGCACAATAAGCCAATCCCTGAGTTCCTTGATCACGCCATAGGTAAGATTGTTTCTATCCTCTGCCACCTGTCGGCGCAGACTCACTGTGCTTTTTATAAACCTGCGATGCTCCTTGGCATGGACGTCCGTCTCGGGATAACCCGCCTTTCTAAGGTATTCTTCTTCCTTGGAGAAATAATATCTTCCATACTCGGTGAGCTCCGCCACGTTGATGGAGCTGTCCTTGGCGTTGGCATGATCATCCTTTAGATCAATGAGCACATCAATTAGTGCAAATATCTTTTTTTGCAGATCATCAATTTCCGGAATGTCAACGCTCAATGCCTCATCCCATTGAATTTTTTCAATTTTTTCCATAACAAAACTCCTGCTCTGACGATATCAAGATGATTTACATCTTTATTTTTTAAATTTACCCACAAAAAGTGTTGCCAGAAGTGCCACCGATATAAGCACGGCAACGGCAACGGTCATCTTTAGTCCACTATCTCCAAACCTGGGATACACCACAAAAGGGACAAACCACAGATACAGAAAGGTATGAAGGCATCCGATAAAAATAAGTCTGATCAATGCATTTCTTTTCATGACTTATAGCAGGGCCAAAAGTCGCTGATGAATATTGTCAAAACCACCATTGGACATTATCAACACCAGGTCTCCCTGCTTTGCATGCTCTTTCAAAAACAATAAAATAGAGTCCGAATCTTCAAAATACAATGCATTCTTTCCCCGGACCTGGATGTCGTTTACCAGCTTTTGGGTTGACAAACGCTTATTTTCCGGCACCTTATCAAGGCGTGAAGGTTTTCGGATACAGATCATGTCCGCGTCATCAAAGGCTGCGGCATAGTCATTTTGAAAAATATCACGCATACTGGAATTGGTTCGTGGCTCAAATACTGCAATTATATCACCAGGGGCATAAAAGGGTTTCACAGCAGCAAGGGTTTCTTTCACAGCCGTGGGGTGATGGGCAAAATCATCCATGACGGTTACGCCTTGTCTGACGCCTCTGATCTCCTGCCGTCTTTTAATGCCTTTAAAACATTTCATACCCGGAACAAAAGAAGCATACGGAATCTTAAGATTTATCAAAGATGCCACGGCAGCAAGAGTATTCATGGCGTTGTGTCTGCCCATGAGGGGAGATAAAACCTCAAATTCTTCACCATTTTCCCTTTTTATATAAAGACATGTCTGCCGGCCATTTGCCCTGCTGTGACGCAAGGACCAATGATAAGCATCCTGACCGAAATATTCAATGGAGCAGTTGGCACTCTTCAGCACATCAAAAAGATTAGCGTCAGCACCATTGGCAAGAATGGTTGACCCGGCGGGCATGAGATCCACAAGGGATTTAAACGCCTCCTTGATGTGATCTAAATCCCTGAAAATATCGGCATGGTCAAATTCAATGCCATTCATAATGGTGATGTGGGGCATATAATGGAGGAATTTTGGCCCTTTATCAAAAAAAGCGGTGTCGTACTCATCGCCTTCAATGACAATATAATCTCCCTTTCCCAGCCGGTAATTACTGTTGAAATTTTTTAAAATTCCACCGATCATGAAAGTGGGATCAAGACCTGCCTCCTGTAAGAGGTGGGCAATAATGGCGGATGTGGTTGTTTTCCCATGGGTTCCCGTCACCAGAATGATTTTTTTATCCCCGGCAACAAAATGGTTAAGGGCCTGGGGCATGGAACAATAGGGAAGCTTATTTTCCATCACATACTGTGCTTCCACATTTTGTCTGGTAACGGCATTGCCGATGATCACAAGGTCCGGTGGCGGATCAAGATGGGAAGGGGAAAATCCAGAAAACAGGCACACCCCCTTCCCTTCCAGAAAATCACTCATGGGTGGATACACCTGATGGTCAGAACCGGTAACCTCGTATCCAAGATCTTTGAGCATGCAGGCCAAGGCACCCATACCGGTGCCGCAGGCGGCAATCATATGGATTTTCTTCACTTGGACGGGGATATGATTTTCCGAAAGATCCATATCAGGCAAGATCCTTCATGACATCTGCGGCTGCAGATATGGTGGTATCTATATCTTTATCCGTGTGGGCGGATGAAACAAAGAAAGCCTCAAACTGAGAGGGAGCAAGGTAGATGCCCCGCTGACGCATTCCTTTGTAAAAGGCAGAGAAATGCTCCAGATTACTTTCCTTGGCCTCATTGAAATTATGAACCGGTCCTGGCGTAAAAAAGAAGCCGCCCATGGACCCCATATGTCCGGCACAAAAGCCTATTCCGGCATCAGCTGCAGCAATTTTGAGTCCAGCCACCAGTTTTTCTGTCTTAGCATCCAGATCTTCGTAAAAGCCCGGTACCTGAAGGGCGTTTAATGTGGCAATACCCGCAGCCATGGCAAGGGGGTTGCCAGACAGGGTTCCGGCCTGGTACACAGGGCCAAGGGGCGCAATATGTGACATGACTTTTCTGGTGCCGCCATAGGCACCCACGGGCAATCCACCACCGATGATTTTACCAAAACAGGTCAAATCCGGGGTAATGCCGAACAATCCCTGGGCCGATGCCTTACCAACCCGGAAGCCGGTCATGACTTCATCAAAAATCAACAGAGACCCATGGGTGGTGCAAAGTTCCCGCAGGGTTTCGTGGAAGCCCGGCACCGGCGGAATCATTCCCATATTACCGGCAATGGGTTCCACAATGATGGCTGCCACCTTATTTCCCATTTCTTCCATGATGGTTGTCACTGCATCAATGTCATTGTACTGCACAGACAGGGTGTTTTCCACCACCGAGGCGGGAACCCCGGGGCTCCCGGGAATGTTCAAGGTGGCCACCCCGGACCCTGCAGCCACAAGCAGCGTATCTGCATGTCCATGATAGCAGCCATCAAATTTAATGATCACATCCCGTCCGGTGTATCCCCTGGCCAGACGTAGGGCACTCATGGTGGCTTCGGTGCCGGAGTTAACCATACGAATCATTTCAATCGAGGGTACAATTTCAGTCACAAGCTTTGCCAGATCGGTTTCAAGGCTGGTGGGAGCACCAAAGCTGGTGCCGGTTTTCAGCACACTTTCTAATGCCTCAATGACGGAGGGATGTCGGTGACCAAGGATCATGGGACCCCAGGAGCCCACGTAATCTATGTATGAGTTGCCATCGGCATCAAAGATTTCAGCGCCATCTGCCCGTTCTATAAAAAGAGGGTTTCCTCCCACAGACCCGCAGGCACGTACCGGTGAATTCACCCCGCCTGGAATATATTTAACCGCATTTTCAAACAGGCTCTGGGATTTTTTGTTTTCCATGTTTTAACTCCCCATTAAAAAAGAATATTTAATATGTTTATATTTTTTCAAAACCTTTGTGCCAGTTGTCGGGTTTGGATATACCATCGAAATACGTCTATCAATCCCGTAAACGTTTAAAATTAACAAAGCCATTGGGTCAGGTCAATATTTTATTGATTTGAAAAATATTTAAAAAAGCATTTGACATCAAAATCAATAGCTGTTAAGTTCGCTTTGTTTTTGAGGGGGCCGTTAGCTCAATTGGTAGAGCAACTGACTCTTAATCAGTAGGTCGAAGGTTCGATCCCTTCACGGCCCACCACTCAAAATACTTATAAAAACAAAGGCTTGCGGTCAATATGATTGCAAGCCTTTTTGTTTTATATCTCAACTAATCTTTCAATTTTGCCCACTTTTTGCCCACTTTCAAAATAATGATAAAAGCATTAAACAGATATAACAGAGGGGCATTCACCTTTCTACAGCCAGGAAACCACCCCTGTTTTTATGATTTTTTTTAACCGAACTGTTGTTTTGGGGGAGTGACCTTGGGCAATCCCAAGATGTGTTTTTTATGCTCCCCAGACTCTTCGCCCCAGGACAATGATAAAAACAACATCAATTCCTCATCTCCGACATCCCCAATATCACCTAAAGGTGGTTGGGGGTGATGCTCTTCCATTTGGTTTTGTTATCGGCTTTATCCATATCAGGGCATTATGCATCTTTCGCATACTGCTATCAGAGTGTGCATTACTGAGGGTACGGTCGGCTTTAATGTCAGCAAGTTAAATGGGTGTGCCTATGAAGTCCAAAAAATCAGCTCCAGGGGGGTGCTGACATAGCATCCCTATTCCCTGCGGCAAGGAGCCGGTGAAATGAAGGCCCCTGGAATAGCCCAAATCTCTGGAGCCTATGGTCTATGGTTTTGGTAACCGCCTGATTAACCATATTGTGCGCTGTATCAGATCAGCAGTGGGGTGGGTCCTTTTTTATGGAGTCCCAAAAATCTCCGGAAAGGTTAACAAAAGTTAACATTTTAACCAGCACTGCCCAAATGTGGGTAATGCTTTGACTGCTCAACTTTGAGCGGTGGCCATGGCTGCAACCTGGCGGCGCGGTTCGGCAAGACACCGTTCACAGAATCCACGCATCCAGGGAAGGACGACGGCAGGCTGGATATATTGCCCGGTGATGCCGTTATTCAAATCTGAGTACCGGTCAACACCCTATGGTTTACTTAGGTCGTCATGGGGAAAGCTGATACACCGTTATGGTGCATCGGCACCTTGGGGCTCTAAAGGTCAATCCAAGTTTGGATGCCCTGAATTTGATATTCTCCCTGAGCATTCCTGATATGTGGTTCCCGTAGATTATTACCACCTCACCCCACCGGGCTATTCCTCAATGCGTACGGTGTCCAAAAAGTCCCCAGGGCACCCCCGAACCGTGGAGCTTTTTACATGCTATTTTGCCCCATAATGTGCTATAAGATATGTCAATAGGTATTTTTGTGTCTTTATTTATACATATATGGGGCAAAAACATTACTAAATTATCCATACAAGATGACGTGACAGTTCCCGGCATAATTGACAAAGGCCTTGTGGTGCTGGTGGATGACTTTAGTCTGGTGGGGGTTGAGTCTGAAACGTTCATCAATGGCCATGATTGCCATGGTCGCGGAAAAGATGGGCATTGCCTTCTCGGTGGATTCGGTGGTCCGAATATCAATATCTGATCCTTTCATACTGCCCATTTAAAAATAAATCATAATATGCTTTGGATAAATTTTTATCCAGAAGGGATTCAACCATTTTTTCTTGAAGGAACTGTGAATAATTTATTGCATGTTCATTGTATCCCCCATCAGTCAATTCCTTGTTGCACCATTCCCTGATATCCCGGTGAAGGGCTTTATTGTTTTCCAGTGCCCACCCCTTCTTTAATGCGAACATGGTCAAAAGATATTTGGGAAAGGATACCGTGGTTCTCTTGGTTTCACCCACATTGACATGAAAACGATATGTGTTAATTGACATGATAAATCTCCTTATGTTGGATAAATATTTATCCATACTATATATTCAAGTCCTGATATTTGTCAAGAATTGGATAAATATTTATCCAAGATAATGCCATTATTACCCGGTAAGGAGAAATGGAATCACCGTTTCCCGGACCACATTATCATCCTGCCCGACCCCCACCCTCCATGTTTAT
>NZ_BAAHYK010000019.1:0-114421 GCF_054657595.1 Desulfocicer niacini | reverse complement strand
ACAGGCAAAAATACGTGAACACCAAGTTCAACATGCTGCAATTAACACCCCATGAGACCATCCACTGGCAACCGGAACCGGGCATCAGCGTCCAGGTCAGAACCTTCTGCGCATTCCTTAAAACCATGCATGCCCCCGAACGCTTCCATGACTTTACCACCCGGCGGTACATGAGGTTTACCCCTGATGACTTTATCCACCCCTTTTTATGCCCTGGGGAACTTGAGACAGTGAACCGGTTTAAAAGCCTGAAAAAACAGATTGAGTGGATGGCTGGACGACGTCTGGTCAAAGAAATGGTGGGATACGCCACGGCAGAAAAGGTAGACCCGTCTGAGATCACCATTGATTACCGGGATGAAGGCGCACCTTTTCTGCCCCTTTATCCGGAAATACAGATCTCCATCACCCACTCGGGCAGGTATGCTGCGGTGGCCCTGTGCTGCGATAAAGACAGAACCCTGGGGCTGGATCTGGAAAAAATCGGCCCGCCACCGGACACGGGATTCATGAAACTTGCGTTCACCCCCCGGGAAAGGGAAGACACAGGAGAAGATCCCGAAAAAATTTTCAGAAACTGGACGTTAAAAGAGGCGTATTTAAAATATATTAAAAGGGGATTTAATGAAAGCCTTCACCAGGTGGAAATCCACGGTGATGTTATTTTACACAGGGGCACCAGGGCAAATGTAAATATATTTTGTGCTACCATTGGCCGGGAATATGCCATTTCATTGATCACAGATCATCGGGGGTATTCCCGGCCCGGTTAAAAAGCTACTCGTTTACCCGCTCCACATATTCCTTGGTCCGGGTGTCGATCTTAATTAACTGGCCTTCCTCCACAAAGGGAGGCACCTGGATCTGAAATCCGGTTTCCAGGGTGGCAGGTTTGGTGTCCCCGGTTGCGGTGTCGCCCTTGGCCCAGGGATCAGACTGAACCACCCTCAGATTGATAAAATTGGGCAGGGTCAGCCCAATGGCTTTATTGTTAAAGAACAACACCGTACACACGGTGTTCTCTTTTAAGATATCAATTACATCTTCCACCTGATCCGCTCCAAGAAACTCCTGCTCATAGGTGGTGGTGTCCATGAAACAATAGCTGCCGGGCTCAGCATAAAGATATTCCATCTCCTTTTCTTCCAGGGTGGCCTCTTCAAATTTATCGCCAGATCGAAATGTTTTTTCAAACTGGGCTCCGGTGATCATGTTTTTAAGTTTGCACTTGTAAAGGGCCTGTCCCTTGCCCGGTTTTTTAAACTGAAAATCCACAATGATATATGGATCTCCATCAATCTGGAATTTAAGTCCTTTTCTCAGATCACTTGCGTCATGCATTATTCTCTCCTGTCTGTAATTGTGGCAAGCATTCTTTGCCCGAATTATTAATATTATTTGATAATAATGTCTGTTTATGTTGACATACTGTGGAGGGGGCCGGGTTGGGGTCACAGGCATTATTACCGGATGTTTGTGGTTTACAGAGATTTTGTTTAATAACACCCATAAGCCAAGCCTGACACCATTTTCCACAATTGAAAACATATGCTTCCCCAGGCAAGTCCAGCCATGGGCGCTAAAATGTTCTAATAAACCACATTTCCCGGCAATAGGCAATCCCATGATAAAAACAACTTGATTTTTTGTTGTTTTTATATAAGAAATAGGGCGTGCATCAACTTCAAAAATGACATACAAATTTCAGGAATATAAATTAATTATGATACTTATTATTGACTTCGGCTCACAGTTCAATCAACTCATTGCCAGAAGAGTGCGGGAAAATGAGGTATATTGCCAGGTTGAACCCGCCGGACTGAGCATTGACAAGATCAAGGCCATGAATCCCCGGGGCATCATATTGTCCGGTGGACCCTCCAGCATATATGAAGAAAACAGCCCCACCATTGACACGGAAATTTTTCAACTGGGGGTGCCCATCCTGGGCATCTGTTATGGCATGCAATTCATGGTTCATTCATTGGGCGGCAAAATCGGCCGATCCTCAAAACGGGAATACGGATTTGCCACGTTGAAGGTTAAAACTCAAAAACCCATGTTTTCCGGCATGGACACAGAACTGCAGTGCTGGATGAGCCATGGTGATTCCACAGAATCTCTGCCCGACAGATTTGTGGTCACCGCATCCACGGACAACACCGAAATTGCCGCCATTGCAGACACCCAAGATCATTTCTACGGCCTGCAGTTTCACCCCGAGGTGGAACATACCCACCAGGGAAAAGAGATGATCAAGAATTTTCTCTTTGATGTCTGCCACTGCACCAAAAACTGGAACATGGAATCCTTTGCCGCAACGGCCATTGCGGAGATAAAAGAAGCCGTTCAGGATAAAAAAGTCATCATGGGTCTTTCCGGCGGGGTGGATTCCTCTGTTGCAGCCCTTTTGATCCACAAGGCCATTGGAAAAAATCTCCACTGCATTTTTGTGAACAACGGGCTTTTACGAAAAAATGAACAGGAAAATCTTGAAAAAAGCCTCACCAGCCATCTGGACTTAAACATCAAGTTTGTGGATGCCAGAAAGCTCTTTCTTGGTGCCCTAAAAGGTGTCACCAACCCTGAAATTAAAAGAAAAGAAATCGGTCGTCTTTTCATTGAGGTGTTTGACGCCGAGGCTAAAAAAGTAGAAGGTGCCGATTTTCTGGGTCAGGGAACCCTGTACCCGGACATCATTGAATCCAAATCCGCCTTTGGCGGCCCCACCTCCATTATCAAATCCCACCACAATGTGGGGGGATTACCTGAAAAAATGAAACTCAAACTCATTGAACCCCTGCAGTTTCTCTTCAAGGATGAGGTGCGGCAACTGGGCCTGGAACTGGGACTCAATGAAGATCTGGTGTGGCGACAGCCCTTTCCCGGACCCGGACTTGCCATTCGCATCATGGGGGAAGTAACGGAAAAACGGCTGAACATCTTAAAGGAAGCCGATTCCCTGCTCCTGGAAGAAATTCGGGCCGCCGGCCTTTACAGAAAACTGTGGCAATCCTTTGCCGTTCTGCTGCCCATCAAAAGCGTGGGCGTCATGGGAGATAAAAGAACCTATGACAGCTGTATTGCCATCCGGGCAGTCAACAGCATTGATGCCATGACCGCCGACTGGGCAAGGCTTCCCCATGATCTCCTTGCAAAAATGTCCAATCGCATCATAAATGAAGTCGACGGTGTCAACCGGGTGGTGTTTGACATCACCTCAAAACCCCCTGGAACCATTGAGTGGGAATAAATCATCTGACTGGAACCCTTCTTTAAGGAGTCACGCCATACATGGAGACATTAAAGATATCTAAAGAGGATGATATCCATTCCCTTTCCGCATCCATTTACAAGCAGGAACTAAATGAGCTTAAAATAGAGAAACTGGGAAACCGCATCACCATTATCTCATTTATTTTGCCCTGCCTTATCGGTGCCATTGTCTTTTATGCCTACATGGATATCAACCATCGGGTGGTGGATGCCAAGGATTCCGGTCAAACTGAAATTCAACTGATCACCCAGGAAATGGAAGACAAAATCAATGCAATGAACGTGGAAATGGCCCGGTTAAAATTTACCCAGGAACAGCAATTGCCTGCCATCACAGCCCAGATTGAAGAATTATCCGTGCTGAAGGCCAACCGGGAAGACACCCTTGCCGCTTTGGCCACCCTGGAAAAAGAAGTAGCCCACACCACAGATCAGTATAAAGCAGCCATACACATCATAGATCGCACCAGCAAGGAAAACCTGGGTATTATCAACACCACCGGAGATCGGCTTAAAAAAAATGCCGAAGCCTTTGAACAGAGCACCACCCAGCGACTGACCACCGTTGAAACCCAGTTAAACGAGGCATTAAGGGCCGTTGAAACCCGATTTAACGGGGCAATAACGGCCCTTGAAGCCAGCATTAAAAAGGATCTTTCCCGCATGGAGAGCTTAAACTTGAGTCTGGCCTCCTATGAAATGACCATGAAAACCTTTGGGGAAGATCTGGCGGAGACAAAATCTGCATTTAATCAGCAGTTAAAGCAGACCATCAGCCAGAAAGACCTTGAAAGCCTTAATATCCAGTTAAAGAAAAAAATAAGTCAGGAGACGCTCACAGACGGGCTTGACCAACTCAGAAAAACCGTTGACACCCGATTACAACTGATTGAGAGCAGGCTTTCCAAGGCATTGTCCGCCATGGACAATCCGAACAGGCAATCTGTGGCATCCCAATCCCAGAAGACAGGGGGAACCGTTACAAAAAAAAAAACAGTTCCGGCCAAAACGAAACCTGAACCTCTGATCATAATGGTGCCTGAATCCGGTAAAATCTCCGAATCAGACCTCACCCAATAAAAAAAAGCATCCCCCAAATGATATTCAACATACAAGACTTCACAGATGTCCATATCCTGGTCATCGGCGACATCATGCTTGATCAATACATCTGGGGCAAGGTGGAGCGTATTTCCCCTGAAGCCCCGGTGCCCATTGTCCATGTGCAGAACAAAACATACATGGTGGGGGGGGCAGCCAATGTTGCCCGAAACCTCAACGCCGTGGGGTGTCATGCCAGTGTCATGGGGCGGTGCGGCACCGATAAGGCAGGTCAGCAGCTCAGAACCCTGCTGGACCGACACCGGATCACTCATCACCTCCTTGTGGAGGAGGGTTTCCAGACCATTACCAAGACCCGGGTCATGGCCATGGAACAGCAGCTGCTTCGCATTGATGAGGAAGAAATCACCCCCCTTAACACCTCATCTGTGGGAGGATTCATGGATAAAATGACTACCATGCTCCAGCAGGTGAAGGGGGTCATTCTATCTGATTATGGAAAAGGACTCCTCCAGACTCCCGGGGTAACGGAATCCATCATAAAATTGTGTCGGGCAGCAGATATCACGGTGGTGATTGACCCCAAGGGAATTGACTGGCAACGTTACCAGGGGGCCACTTGCATTACCCCCAACATCGGAGAACTAAAACTGGTGGCCGGGAATCGCCCGGTGGACAGCGATGCCGACCTTGCACAAACGGCAGCCTCGGTGTGCCATGAATTCCAGCTGGAACGCCTTCTTGTAACCCGGGGTGCCCGGGGCATGTGTCTTGCCGGCACCAGTGCACCGCCATTTCTAATCCCCACCCAGGCCCGGGAAGTCTATGACGTATCCGGGGCCGGGGACACCGCCATTGCCATCTTTACTGCGGGACTTACCCTTGGTCTTTCCTTTGAGGATGCTGCTGGCCTTGCCAATCGGGCTGCCGGCGTGGTGGTGGGAAAAATCGGTACCCAGGCTGTCACGGCAGATGAACTTCGTTCCTGCGTAGGGTCTGTTTGCTTTAAGTACTGATACCTTCTGTATAACGAATGATGAAAATGGCATTATGCCACCCCCAACGATCACCCGGTCCGGGCCCGGACCGTCGGCGACCCAATTGCCCTGCCGGTCTAAAGCGCAGGAACTGCGGGCAGGTTTGTCCTCAAACAGCCTGCGCTTCTTAACGCCCGGCAGGGCAAATGGGCTGATAGCGTATACCACTCCAGTTCTGTTTCAACCCCATAAATATCCACCTCACTAATATTGTTCAACTGATACTCATACCGGGTTTTCCCCCGGAAAAAGTACCGGTGCCGATGAGGCGGTCGCCTATATAATTTTTGGTAAAGGACTGGTAAAAAGTCAGCCTGCCCCAGAGGTTGTCAGTCAGGAAGCACTTTGCCCTGAATTCAGCATCAGCAAAATCGTTACCACACTTTCCCTGGGCTATACGGATTTAAAAAAACGTGTGGAAAATAAAATCGAAAAAACCCCATCCCCTTACAACAAACCTGCGCCAAGGTTTATGGAGTTAGATTTTTCACCAGTTTGCCCACCAGTATCTGAATGTGTGATGGAAAGGAAAGACGGCAAGGGTGCCAAAATGAAGATGTGCTTCAGGGGCAAAGATCCGATGTTGCGAGCAAGCCCTTTCAGGCAGGAACCGGTGTTGTGACTATGAGCAGTCTTTTATTTCTTTTTACCACGGAACCCCACCACCAGAACATCCCCGGGGTGAATATAGCTTTTAAAGGACAATTGGTTCCATTGGAGCAATGCCACCAGAGAAACATTATACCTGCCAGCGATCATGGTGAGATTTTCCCCCGCCTTTACCACATGGTAAATCTGGTGGGCGTCATTGTTCCATGTGATTAACAGCTTCTGGAATCGTTTGTTAAAGCCATTGCCTTTTCCCCTCGGAACGGCAAGGTCATAACTGCCTTCACACAGAAAATACCCTCTGATTTCCGGGTTAAGCATTTTAATTTCCTTAAACACGGTGTCCGTGGCCCGGGCAATAATGTTAAGATTCAACCGGCCGGGGGAGGTAAACTGGACACGATCATAGGCTTCAGGCGAGTAATAATCTTCTTTTTCCATAATAAAGCCATATTTCTCAGGATGCTCCAGAATCATCTTCACTGCGGCGATTTTCAGCACATATTGCTGGGTCTCCAACGATAGATACAGATCGTAATAAGAGTCAACCTCCTGTAAGTCCATGGCAGCGGACAGGCCGTTTTCACCCATGTTATACCCGGCAAGGGCCAGTGACCAGGTGCCGAACTGCTCATGGAGTTCCTTAAAATACGCACAGGCGGCCCGGGTGGATCGTAACAGATTGCGCCGGTCGTCCACGCAGTCATTCACCTGCAATCCATACTTCAGGGCCGTGGATTCGATGAACTGCCAGTAGCCCATGGCTCCCTTGCTGGAACCGGCATGGGGTCTTAACGAACTTTCCACCACCACCACATATTTTAAATCATCGGGCAATCCCTCCTGCTTGAGCATCGCTTCAACGGGCGGGAAAATCCGGGAGGCGCGTTTCATCCACAACAGCACCTGGGACCGATTCCACAAGGCAAGCAAAAGCTCTTTCTCAACGCCTTCTCTGATGCCGGGGCTATCTAAAGGAAGGGTCTCGCCAGCCAGCACAACCGGTGCGGTCAACCGGGAGTTTACAACAAGATCAGGCAGATCCTTGCCATGTGCCACAGAAAAAATCCCCCCGGCCGGGAGCAGCAGCAGCACAGCGATCAATTTTATATATACACCGACGGATTTCATAGCTCTTTATTATCTCTCCCTTTTTTTTAGTTGATATTGCACGGGTGATTATAGAAACCCGTCCCATCAAAGTCAATGGATTCTCCATTGCCCAGGTGAGGTCTCCTGAAGGCAAGGCCTGTTTTTCTATTTATTACTGTTTCTTATTATGATAGATTGCCCTGCATGTATACCTTACCCATCATTTTATTTTGCTGTGGCGTAGTGCTGGGGAGCATTCATGCCTATTTCACGGGCCACACTGCTCTGAACATGATCTTCTCCGTTGCCGTGGGAGGATTCCTTGGAAGTGCCTTGGGGGGAGTTGCATTTATGTATGTGTACCTGCGCCACCAGACCCCCAAAGAGGATGATCCCGCCCCTGCCGGAGAAATGCTTGAAGCGTCGCACCCACATCCCCTCCTGCCCCGCCCCCCGCAAAATCTGCCCCAGGGACAGCCCTCGCAGTCTCCAGACCCCCATTTGAAACCCGGCCCTGAAATTGACCTTTTTCCTGCTGCGAACACTGCAGCAGGAATCAAAGCCGCTCAAATAAGGAATCTGGAAAAAAAAATAAACGCATTGAAAAACAAAAAAAAAGGCAACTGACCCATGGCTATACAATGGTATCCCGGCCACATGCTGGAAACAAAAGAATTTTTAAGACAGGTAATCCCAAGCGTGGATGTGGTCCTGGAAATACTGGATGCAAGACTTCCCATCTCCAGTGCCAACCCCCTGCTGAACAAACTTTGTAAATCTGTGCCCCGGGTAAAGGTGCTCAACAAACAAGACCTGGCAGACCCTGAAGTAACGGCCCTGTGGCTATCCTATTTCAATGAACAATTCGGAGGCAAAAGCGTTGCCATCACTGGCACGGACAAGACACAAACCTGGAAAACCGTGGATGATGCCGTAAAAACCATCACCCGAAACAAGGCCCGCAAGGCAAGGGTCATGGTGGTGGGAATCCCCAATACCGGAAAATCCACCATCATCAATTCCCTGGCCGGTAAAAAAATTGCAAAAACCGGCAATGCCCCGGCCATCACCCGTCAGCAGCAGCGGGCAGGGTTAAAAAACAAAATTGATATTTATGATACCCCGGGAATTCTCTGGCCCATTCTGGAAAATCAGGCAGGTGCCTGTCGGCTTGCGGCCAGTGGTGCCATATCCGACACGGCCATGGACTATGGAGAGGTGGCACATTTTACAGCAAGTTACCTGCTCAAGCGTTACCCGGCCCTTGTCCAGGAACGATATCAGCTTGAAAGCCCCCTGCCCGGCACAGCCAATGAACTGATTGAACTCATCGGAACCTTGAGGGGATGTCTACAAAAAGGCGGCATACTGAACTGGCAGAAGGCATCTGAAATTCTCATTCGGGAACTCAGAAGCGGTAAGCTCGGCAGAATAAGTCTTGAATTCCCAAAAGATCATCCCCAGGATGATACATGATCCGGGCCTGTCTTGACTTCCAGCCCCGCCTTACTGACCGATGTTTATTATCTACATGGCAGTTAGAGCTGTGCCACAAAATAAATTGAAAATACAAGATACACCAAACCCAGTACCTGCTTTTTCATATAAAAAAGAGTATACCATGACACCATTGCACAATCGCTTCAAAACACGCCTTATCTGGGTTATTGCCTGGACTTTTTTCACCCTGCTTCCCCTTTCTTCCGGTTATGGAGCAAATTCCCCTGCCCCGACCAGAGAAGCCACAACCAGGGAACCCTCAGACCTTCCCAAGCTGACATACAGCCGGGATGATGCCTACACCGGCATGACCATTGTGAAATCCCTTGAACGATTTCATTATTCCGGTAAAAGACTCGATGATGCCCTGTCCGCTAAAATCCTAGAAAAATATCTGTCCACACTGGACCCGGCCAGAAATCTTTTTACCAAAAACGAAATCCATGAATTTGAGCAGGTCAAATACTGGCTGGACAACTCTCTGGAGCGGGGGAACCTGAACCCGGGTTATGTGATGTTCAATGTGTATTTACAGCGATCAATGCAACGCCTGAAATACATTAGAAGCCTTATCACTGGATGGGAAAAACACTTTGATTTCACAAAGATGGAAAACATTTCACTGGATCGTAAAAATGAGCCCTGGCCGGAAAACATAACGGAATTAAAAACCCTGTGGTATCAGGAGCTGAAAAATGAAATCCTCACCCGAAAACTTGACGACATTGCCCCGGATGAAATCACGCAGCTTCTTGAGAAACGCTACCACAACCGGATCATACGGCTTTCACAGGTTGACGAAAAAGATGTCTTTAACAGCTACATGAACGCAGTAACCATGAGTTTTGATCCCCACACCCAATATTTTCCCCCCCGGCTTTCAGAGGATTTTGACATCCAGATGAGCCTCTCTCTTGAAGGCATCGGGGCTGTGCTTCAGACCGAGGATGAATATACCAAAGTAGTGCGCCTCATCACAGCAGGCCCGGCGGACAAATCCGGCAAGCTTAAACCCGGAGACCGCATCATGGGGGTGGGACAGGGAACCGAGGGAGAAATAAAAGACACCGTGGGATGGCGCATTGACGAAGTGGTGAAACTCATCCGGGGGCCAAGGGACACCTTTGTCCGCCTGGAAATCATTCCGGCAGACAAAAAAGGCGCCCAGCATGCCAGAACCATTGTCATCAAAAGAGATGAGGTAAAGCTGGAGGAACAGGCGGCCCGGAAAAAAATAAGAACCATTAAACAGGCAAATGTATCCTATAAAATCGGTATCATTGAACTACCCACCTTTTATCTTGATTTCAAGGCCTACCAGGACGGCAAAAAAGATTACAGAAGCACCACCCGGGACGTACTTAAATTAATTGAGGAGCTTAAAAAGGAAAACATTGACGGCCTGGTCATGGATTTAAGAGACAATGGCGGCGGCTCCCTCCAGGAGGTGAACGAACTGACGGGCCTTTTTATAAAATCCGGCCCTACGGTGCAGATCCGGTCCCGCAACGGTGACATGTCCCAACTGGATGACCCCGACCCTGATATTGTTTACCAGGGGCCCCTGATGGTCATGATCAACCGCATGAGTGCATCGGCATCGGAAATCTTTGCCGGGGCCATTAAGGATTATAACCGGGGCATTATTGTGGGTACCCAGACCTTCGGCAAGGGCACGGTACAGGCCATGCAGTCGCTTGGCTCTGGGCAGTTAAAGCTCACAAATGCAAAATTTTACCGGGTCTCCGGTGAAAGCACCCAAAACAGAGGGGTGCTTCCCGACATTGAATACCCCCCGCTTTATAACAGCAAAGAAATCGGAGAGAGTGCCCTTGACAATGCCCTGCCCTGGGATACCTCCCCAAGAGCAGACTTCCAGCCCTTCCAGGACATGGCACCGCTTTTACCCCTGCTGCAGAAAAAGCATTACCAGCGCATCGGGCACAACCCTGATTTTGCGTATCTAAATCAAAAATTCAACCGTGCCACGGAAATGTTTAATATTAAACACCTTTCCCTCAATGAGAAAGAGCGCAGAAACCAGACAGATTTGTTTAACAAACAGGAAATGGCACTGGAAAACCGTTATCGCACGGCCAAGGGCCTTGCCCCCATTGCATCGATGGCGGATCTGAAACAAGTTACCGAACTGGAAGCCCCCCATAAAAAAGATGATGATAAAGAAGATCTGCTGCTGGAGGAAACAGCTCACCTCATGGCGGACTTCATTGAAATATCTTCTTCCAAGGGATATGAGTGGTAATTTTACCGTAAACATGGTATTTTATTTATTTTTTTGGCTTTAACCCGTTAACCTGGCGACTCGCAACCTCTCATTTTTCATACGGCATGTGTTGTTAAATTTTAATTGAACACTGCCTGTAATGACAGATAAAAGCAGTTACCATGTACAAAGAAGCCGGAAAAATAGTAGTACAACCCATAAACATTAAGGAGTATTCCATGGCAAAGGCCAGTGCCCGCCATATTCTGGTGGCAACAGAAGAAGCATGTCAGAACCTGATTGATGAAATAAACAATGGTGCCGATTTTGGCGAACTTGCAAAAAAGCATTCAAAATGTCCCTCCGGCAACAGAGGCGGAGAACTGGGTGAGTTCGGCCCGGGCCAGATGGTACCGGAATTTGACCGGGTGGTTTTTAATGAAGCCGTGGGTAAACCCCATGGTCCTGTGAAAACAGACTTTGGATACCATGTGGTGGAAATAACCAGCCGCACGGAATAAGATAATTTGTAAACCAATAAGCACCCGATCATCCTTGAGGGCCCGAAAACTATCGGGGATGGTCGGTCCTGATTAAAAAACATCGGCCAATTCAAAACACACCAGGGATTGGCGTTGTAATAAGCCCCCTGTCACCATACCCCGGTTTTCAGATCCACCAGGAGACCTCCCTCCATGTGCACCCCCCATGAAAACATGGCAGAAAAATCAAACCCAGGTCGCACAAGACGTCTGATAATAGGCTCCGTTGTCTTTGTGTTGATTATCCTGATAAGCCTACCCCTTGCACTGCCCCGGATCATCAACACCAATTACGTAAGAACCAAGGCCTTTGAACTCATCGGCCAGGAACTGGGGAAAAGCATCATGGCAGACAACATTGCCATAACCCTTTTTCCACGCCCCGGGTTTCGCCTTGGCGGAGTTCGCCTTCACACCGGCTCCAGTGTATCACTCGGGATTCAAACAGCCCTTTTATTTCCTGATCTTAAAGTCTTTTTCTCCAGAACACGGCGGCCTCTCACCGGTGAAATTGTATTAAAACAGATGGTGCTGCTGCCCTCCCCGGTTGGTGATGCGCCTCCACTGCAGCCCTTCCCTGAATTGCTTGAGACGGCCACCCTGAAAACCCTTGCTTTGCACTTTTCCTACACATCTTTACAGCGCTTTTCCCTTAAGATCAGAGGAGGGTCTCTTGACATTTCACTGAAGACCACCCCGGAACAGATAATTTCTGCCAGATCCTTTCAAGGCAAAATTAAAAAAACACCGGAAATGCTTACCATGGATCTTGATCCCATGGCATTTGATTCACCGGCCATGCTTCTTGCCCTTGGGTTTCATAAAGACCCCCACAGCTCAAGCCTTTCCATTTCCGGTGATACGGTTTTGATTTCCCCCCTGAGGGCCATGACATCCACCTTGTTAAAAAATAGCGGCATTGCCACAACACTTTGCCATATTATCCAAGATGGAAAGGTACCCCACATCACCGTTGATTTTCAAAACGATGCAGGAAATTTTCTTTTTGATCCAAAAAAAATGATTATCAAGGGGAAAATACAGGGTGGAACCATTGCCATCCCGGCCACCGCACTTGTGGCAACCGATGTCTCAGCTGATGTAACCGTGCAAAATGGTCTACTGGTGCCCCAGATATCCAAGGCAATGGTTAAAGGCTCCCGCCTGAACAAAGGACACCTTCAGGTAAATCTGCTGGATAAGAAACATCCTTTTAACGGGGAATTTTTTCTCACAGCCGATCTTGGAAAACTGCCCGGGGTTCTCCAGTCTCTGCTGCCGGGCACCCACCTTGCCCGTGAACTGACGCTTTTACAAAAAACCGCCGGAAGTGCCAAGGGCACACTTATCCTTAATCGCACCCCAGGCCACCTTGATGTAGCGATCCAATGCAATGACATTCAACTGTCCGGAACCTATGAGCGCTTTCCCGGTAAAAATTTTCAATTAAAAGGGAAAAAGTTTGCCTTTGATAAGGAAAACGTCACCTTACATGAATTTGAAGGGACCATCGGCACAAGCCGGGTATCCCGGGTATCCGGCGACATCTGCCTTGTTTCTCCCCATGATCTTGACCTGCGATCCGCCCAGGGACGTTTTGACGCCCGGGATATGCTTGTCTGGCTGTCTCAATTTAAGAACCTTTCCTCTTTTGTGCCCCCCCTTTTATCTTCCCGGGGCACGGTACGTCTGGATGCGCTGACCCTGGAGAAATCGCTTTCCAGACCTGGGCCGTGGCTATATGACGCAAAGGGATATTTCATGGAAGGTTCAATCTACGATACTTCCGAAAAAAGGGGTATTTCTGATATTGCCTTTAATTTTGATATTTCTCCGAAAAACCTCGCTGTAAACAATTTCACGGCAACCCTTCATGATATGACATTGATTGCGGGAAAGGGTCCCTTTACGTTTTTATCCCCGGCCCAGCAGTCCATGCTTAAAGACCTTCACACCCCCATTGTCATCACAGATACGAGTCTTCATCGCGTTAACAGGCAAATTTCACTCCAGGCAAAGGCCACTTTTCCCCGGGGCGTATCCATAAAGGTGATGGCCAATACCCCCAAAGACAGTATCACCCTGAACTCTGTTGAAATAAAAGATCCCCCCCTTTCCAATACCACGCTGACATACCACCCGGGATCTGCCCTTGATGTTGAGGGAAAGCTTACCCTTGCCACCATAAAAAAATTCTTTGCACCGGAAACCGCCACCGACCGGAAAACAAGCCTGCCTGGAAATGAAGGATCTGTTTTTATTGGCTCTGGGCCGGAAAAGGGCGTCACCCTGTTTATAGACGGTCTGGATGTTGACGAACTGCTGAATGCCCTGAAAACAGGGGATAAGAAAGCGTTCACTCCGGGTAGTGACAACGAATATGACAACCTGGGCCTTCAGCAAAAAAGCTCCACAAAAAATCATCAGGAAAGTAAAAACAAGGCAACTTATAATACTGTACCGGGATTGCCATCCATTTTCCACTCACACCTGATGCCCCGCCCGCTAATGATCCATACCAGCACCCTTAAATACAATGATTTTAAAATTTCACCCCTTGTCTTACAGCTGACGCCTTTGCAAAAGGGTATGAAGGTAAGCATAAAAGAATCAAGTCTTTGTGGTCTGCCCATTACCGGCATCTTCCGCCAGGAGGAAAACACCTTGAAGGTGGCCCTTGAAACACATGCCGAAAATGCAGATCTATACACATCTATTGGGTGTTTCATGGAAGCGGATAATCTCATTGAAGGCAGATACGATTTCAAGGCAAGTCTGTCTTCCATTATTGAATTTCCGGGCACCGGGCTGGACACATCTACTGTTCCCCGGCAATCTGACGGAAAAGCACCCCCTTTATCGGGAACCCCCGGGGCCAGCCCCCCCATGAAACAAAACAACCCCATTGCAGAACTTGTTTCCCAGTGCCAGGGTCCCTTTGAACTCTATGCCCGGGAGGGCAGAATTTTCCAAATGAGCCTTCTTTCACGGATTTTATCCGTGATCAATGTCTCAAGCCTTTTAAAGGGCAAACTGCCGGATCTTGTACAGCAAGGATTTGCCTATGACACCCTGATCCTCAAGGGCAAGATGGAAAATGGCCGGATTAACATTAAAAAAGGATTGGTTAATGGCGTGGACATGACTCTGATCATCACCGGATGGATTGATCCATTGGCAAAAACCATGGATCTTCTCATTTTTATCTCCCCCTTGAAATCCGTTGACAGCCTGATTCAGAAGCTACCCATCATCAACACCATGTTTAAGGGAGATCTGCTATCCATACCCATCACGGCAAAGGGTTCCTTCCATGATCCTGTGGTCATGGCGCTTTCCCCCGTGGAAATCACCAAGGGTATCATAAATACCTTAAAGGATATTCTGACCACACCCCTGACCCTGCTGGAAAAACTTCCTTGAAAAAAAACACAGTTTGTCATAGATTCTGGTGATTTGTTTATTTTCAGCCTGTTTTTTTTGCATGATTGGGGGCTCTGCTGTCGACATTTTTTCTATGAAAAAGAAAATGTTGGGTGCTGGGTGTTAACCGTAACTATTTTTTCATTATTCGTTGTGGCAAGTGCTTACGGGCGCATCCCCATGTATGTTTATATGAAAAAGTAGCCTTCAAGTTTACCTCAGTAGAACCGCCCCCCGACGGGCAATAGGAAGCTGCCAATTGGGCCGTCTACGATTCCGGGCGAGCCCATTGACCGTCGAAGCGGCGGCATGGTAGCATTTTTAATATTCGCTGTGTCCATCAAGACATGTGGGTTATATAAAAAAACAATTCAAAAAAGTTAAGGAAAAACCATGTACCTGATATCATTTTACGTCCCCCCGGAGCATCTTGAGCCGATGAAAACCGCCCTGTTCCAGAAAGGAGCAGGTAAAATGGGCAATTATGACTCTTGTGCCTGGCACACCATGGGTCAAGGGCAATTTCGACCATTACCGGGGAGTGATCCATTCAGGGGGGAAAAAAACATCATTGAACACTCAAAAGAGGCCCGGGTGGACATGGTTTGCGCCGATGACATCCTCAAAGAGGTGCTCCAGGAACTTGTCCGGGTCCACCCTTACGAAACCCCTGCCTACCATGCCATTCATGCGGTGACCCTTGAAGATATGTAATCATCACACCCGGGACTTCACAGCCACCTTTGAAAGACAGTTCACCATGGGCTATTCAACCATGGACGACCAGGGGCTGATGAAAATTGTCAGCATCATGAATTTTCTCCAGGACACGGCATCGGAACATGCCGGATACCTGGGGGTGTCGGGCTTTGATCTGGCCCGGCATGACTTTACCTGGGTGATCCATCGTTACCAAATAGAAATCCATGCTCATCCCCAGTGGCTGGACACAATATCCATCCACACCCACCGGCATTCCTTTAAAAATCTCTATGAAATTCGCCAGATAGACATGGCTCGCCCGGATGGAAAAACCAGTTTTATCACCTCCCGGGTGGCCTGGGTAATGGTGAATAAAAACACCCAGCGACCGGTACGGCTGGATCGACTTCTTCCCCCAGACATGCTGGCACATTGTTTGACCGAGAATCCCTTCACACCTCCCCCCGGCCCCCTGGAAAGGGTGGATTTTGAGTTATTTTTCAAAGTCAGAATGCATGATCTTGATATGAATCGACATGTGAACAACGCCATTTACGTGGAATGGGCCGTTGAAACCCTTCCCAGGGAATTTCTGGAAAAGTATCGACCCGGGACCATTGATGTCATCTTCCAGAAACAGGCTTTTTATGGTGATGCCATTGTGTCACACACCCAGATTTCTCTAACTGAAAACCTGCCGGTTACAGTGCATGCCATTGCAAAAAAAACAAATAAAGAAACGCTGGCAACCTTGAAGGTCACATGGAATGAAAAAACACAAAACAGCTGAAATAACCCCTGCCCGGACATACGATATCTGCCTGAGATTTCTGGCTCCCCGCCCCCGCAGCGTGGCGGAAATGCAACGACATTTAACAAAAAAAGAGATCCCCCCCGGGCTGATGGATCTCACCCTAGAAAAACTGATGAATGAAAACCTCTTGAATGACGAAGAGTTTGCCCGGATGTTTGTGGAAAGCAGGGAACGTCACAAACCCAGATCCAGATTCGCCCTGGGCTGTGAATTGAGGCAGAAGGGAATTGAAGAAAACATCATTGATCAAATACTTGAAGGAATGGATGAGCAAACTTCTGCCTGGAATGCGGTAAGATCAAGGCTCAGGAGTTGGCAACACCTGGATATGGAATCCCTAAGGAAAAAGGTATTTAATTATCTGCGGTACCGGGGGTTCGGCTATGAAATTTCCCTGAACACCTGGAACAGCGTTGTTTCAGAAATGGAAAAGCCCAAACACCCATAAAAAACAAGATTTTTTCCCATAAAAATAAATTTTTTTGCCATTGGTGGTACCATAGACAAGGTTTATTTTAATGCCCTCAGCGAATACCATGTGGGCCCCCCGGCCATCAAAAACATCCCCAAGGACGCCCGGGTTAACTTTCAGTAAAAAATCATATCTCTTTTAAAAAAAGATTCACTGGAGACAACCCCTGAAAATCGACAAACCATATTTGAGACCATATCTACTGATCCGGCAAAGCTTGTTGTGACCACCCACGGCACCGACACCATGATGGATACTGCCTTTGCCCTGAAACCCATCCAGGGAAACAATCATTGTGCTCACCGGTGCCATGGAACCTGCCGGATTTAAATCAAGCGATGCCACCTTTACCCTCGGACCTGCCATTGCAGCGGTGCAATGCCAATACCTGCACCCCGGGGTTTACATTGCCATAAGCGGCAGGATTTTTGATCTGGACAAGGTCTCAAAAAACCGAGAAGCAAAACAGTTTCAGGTAAAAAAAGAGGTGGGTAAACAGGCAAAGCCGTAAGCCTGCCCCCACCCCAAAGTGGCCCTGACCAGGCCGACGGTTTCATCGGGCCAGAATAAGCAGTCGTGCCCGGTTTTCCCGGCCTAAAAACCGGGAGGCAAGCTGTGACAGATCTTCCGGGGAAATGGCACTGTAGTCGGAATAAATCTCCCGGGTCCACTGAATCTGCTCGGGATGACTACGGGAACCGGACAGCACGGATTTAAGCCAGTAGCGATTCTTTTTCTGCATGTCCCTTATGTGGGTGAGCACCGGAGGTAACACCAGGGACAGCTCCTTTGCTGTCACGCCATTCGTTGCCAGCTCATCGGCAATCTTTTCCATTTCATGTATAACCTCATCGGCCATGTCCGGGGAAGTTGCCACCGTGGCATGCATAACCCCATACCCGGGGTAGGTCTGGGAAGGTTCATTCATGGCCTGGGGTGAATAGGTAACCCCAAGGTTTTCGCGAATCTGCTTTCTCATGCGCTCGGAAAAAACCTGGGCCAGCAGGTTCAGCCTCCGGGTCTGGTGAATATCCCAGAAGTCATCTGTCTTAAAGGCCAGATGAACCAGGCCCTTGTTTATTCTGGAATCCACTTCAATGCTCTTGGTCTTTCCCGTGGGAAATCCCGGCATCCTCGAGGTGGTGTCATATGGGACAAAATCCCGCACGGGCAAGGTTCCAAGATAGGTGGCAGCCAGGGTTTCAATCTGTTCTTCACTGATGTCCCCCACAACGGAAACTTCCAGGGGAGCCCGGGCAAAGGCGGGGACAAGCCACTCCTTTACATCTTTAAGCGTCATCCTGTTCACGGCTTCAAGACCAGGCATGCCGAAACGATTGTCACCACCGGCCAGAAACGTCTCTCCCTCAAGGGCCATCATGCCCTGGGGTGATCCTGAGAGCTCCCGGTGCATCTGACGGTATCGTTCCCGGGCAAGGTCAAAGGAAGTCTCCCGAAATCCCGGGTCCACAAAACTTGCCTGGAGCAGCTGAAACACCAGCACGGCTTCCTTTGCATCTGCCTTGCCGGAAAAAAAGAAATTTCCCTGCTCCATGCCGAACTCCAGACTTACATCCCTTCCGGCCAGGGCCGCTTCCAGCTCGTCCTGATCCAGGGTACCAAGGCCACTTTCATTGACCACATTTTCAGCAATCATGGCAAGGCCTGGCAGCTGTATAGGCTGGGACTGTTTCCCCGGGCCAAAGTCCACCTTAAAAACAAATTCACCTTTCTTGTAATCACTGCGGCGAATGTTCAATCGCACCTGATTCTCAAAATCAATCTGTACAATGCCCTCTTGTCTGACAAAATTTTTTGTCTTGATTTTACCCATGGTCCCAGGCCTTGGCAGATAAGGAAAGGGCAGAAGATTCTCATTAACCCAAGGGGTCACCGGAAGGGCCTGAGCTTTTTTATAATGATCTGTTATTACCTGTTCCGGAGAAACAGATGCCCCGGATATCTTTGCATTACCGGTGACCTTTATCAGGCGATGATCTTCTTTCCACAATGCCTGGAATGCACGGGTCACATCCTCGGTGGTAAGATCATCAATAAAAGGTTTTAAAATTTTCAGTTCATTTTCAGGGGACTGGAACACCCTCTTTCGATTAATCTGGCCGATAATCTTTCTTGAAATACGACCGCTCTCCCGGGATTCCGATCGCGTGACAGCACTTTCCAGGGATTGAATAAATTCGGCCTTCACCCGGGAAAGTTCCGCCGGCGTAAATCCGGAAACAAGCACCTGGCGCAGGGCCTGTTCCAGAAAGGTCAGGGAGTCCTTCCATTTATCCGGATCTGATTCCGAGGCAACCACCGAAAAATGAGCATTACGAAAGTAGGTACCCGAATAAGCTCCGGCATCGGAAAAGGGCGCCTTTTTCTGGCTCACCGCCCGGGAAAGACGATTCTGCAAAATCATGTTCCCCATTTCCTCAACGGTGCGCTGGTGATAGGCCCGAAGAGTATCTGTATTAAAGGAAGCTTTTTTCACCGTCTCAATGGACACCTCTGTGTTACCTGCCTCCGGCTCGTGGTGGTAAAAGGCTTTAATACCGGAATGGGGGGTCCAGTTGTCCACAGGCAATGGCTTTGCCGGCGCCCGGGGAGCCATGTCTTTGAAATTTTTTACAATCTGCTGTTTTGCCAGGTCCGGATCAAAATCACCCACCATGACCACCACCATGTTTTCCGGACGGTACCAGGTATCATAAAAGGATTTCAGCAATGGCGTGTCCATTTTTTCCAGTACCTCATCCGTGCCAATGGGAAGACGACGGGAAACCAGGGAACCTGGCATTTCAAAGGCAAGAGAGGCTTTAAAGGTGCGATAGGACACAGAATCCCTCTCTCTTTTTTCAGCCAGTATAACCCCTCTTTCCCGTTCCACCTCAGACGGCAGCAGCAGGGCACCCTGGGCGTAATCGTTTAACACCCCCAGGGCTTTATTCATGCTGTCAGCATCATTGGCGGGCAGAAAGATATCATACACCGTCTCATAAAATCCGGTGTGAGCATTGGCATCGGGGCCGAACATCATGCCTATGGATTGAAAATACTCCACCAGTTCTCCGGGTTTATAATGGGTCAGGCCATTAAACAGCATGTGCTCCAGATAATGGGCCGATCCCTCCTGCCCATGGGCTTCATACATGGAGCCTACCTGAACATCAAGGTGCATGCTGATGCGATTTTCAGGTGTAGGATTTTGAAGCAGTATATACCGCAATCCATTGTCAAGGGTTCCCTGTATCAATGCGGGATCCGGAGCCATATCCCCCGCGAAATTCCCGGTAAGACCTTCGTCCATCGGGTACAGCTTTCCGGGAACCTTATCCTGTGACACTTTCCGATTATCATCCAAACCACTGCACGCCCCCACTATCAAGGGCAAAGTTAAAGTCATCAAAAGTAAGAACCATTTTTTATTCATCATGCCAAAGCCTCCAGTGGATATGTAAGCATCCTGCACGGGCTGATGTGATTAATAGTTAAAACGCTTGTCCCATACCACTGCCACTTGGGAGAAGATATCAGGCTTGCGTCCGATTATCCGATTTCAGACCCACGGTCAATTGACATGCTAATCATCAAATGAGGAATTGGCAAATGACAGATGGTCCATTTTGTATACAGGTTCTGTACATATCTGGCCCGCCTCCCCTATGCATATGACCAGGCCCCATCTTCCCCTGTTTGGAATCAAACCGCATACGAATGCGATGTAACCAGATCAAAATGGGGGCAGGATGACGTCCGGGCCCAGGAGGTACGCCTCAAAAAAGATGGCCGGAGCAATGCGCTCCGGCCAGTTCACTTATGCTTAAAAATCCCACAAGGCCAAAAGTTCAGCCACACAGTCCAGGCAAAAACAAGTAGAAACAGATAGAAAAAGTTTTAACGATTTCAGTCCAGAATATCCGGCTGAATCTCTATGGTACTGTTCTCCTTCAATACAGTGATCCACTCACCATAGGCTGAATTCTGTTTCATGGACTTGATCTGCTGCTTCACATCCGCCAGATTTTTCTTTATCTCTTCTTCTCCGGGTACCTTTTTCTCTTTCAAGGAGATGAGATAATACCCATCATTCCCCTTGAGCACCCCGGGATAAAATGCATTTTCTTTCAGTTCAAAGGCGGCCTTGATGATTTCCGGACTTTGCCCCAGTTCAGGAATGGTGCCCCTTCGTCCAAAAAGAGCCGTTGACTTCAAGGCAATGCTGTTTACTGCCGCAACGGCTTCAAGGCCCTTATCCGGGGTTACTTGATCAAGCCAGGCCTTTGCTGTGGCTTCGGCTTTTTCGTCCTGCAGCTGCTTTTTCACCGCTGCGGTTACCTTGGCAGTTACCTCTTTCAGGGGAAGCACTTGGGGTTCTGTCCTGTCCATGGCCCGGAGAATGTAAAAGGTATCCCCCACTTCCTTTACATCACTGATTTCCCCCGGGGGCAGGGACAGAGCAATTTGAGCAAAGGCACCGGCATCAGCACCCATGTCCTTGGGCCCGGTGGCATCAAAGGGACCTTTTTCAAGAACCTTTGCTCCGGCAATGAGGCCTGCCTGTTCCAGATCATCCCCATCAATGATGGCATCAAAGGCCTTGGAAGCAGCGGTGTAAGCAGCATTTTTCAATTCAAGGGCTTCAAGTTTTTTTTCAATATCTTTTCGGGCATCTTCCAGTGAGCGGGTGGTGGCTTCAAACTTGGCATTCACCTTTATAATATGCCATCCAAACATGGTTCTGACCGGTTCTGATATTTCATTGACCGCCATGGAAAAGGCTTTGTCTCCAAAAGGTTCCACCATGTCCTGTTTTGCAAAAGCCCCCAGATATCCGCCATTTTCCTTATTGCCGTCCTGGGAATATGTCTTTGCAAGTTCGGCAAAATCTTCACCGGCCATGGCTTTTTCATACACCTGCCTTGCCTGTTTTTCCACAGCCTTTACCGTTTCTTCATCGGCATCTTCGGCCATCCGGAAAAGAATGTGGCTTGCATCCACCTTTTCAGGAGTTGAAAATTCACTGACATTGGCAAGGTAATAGGCTTCCACCTGATCCGGAGAGATGGTGACCTTTCCTTTAAAATCAGCAGCACTGAAGCTTAAGTACCGGGCCTTTACCGTTGGACGAGACTTATAACTGTCTTTGTTTTTTTCATAATAGGCCTGAGTCTGATCCTGGGTGGGGGTAACCTCCTGATACTGATCCGGATCGGCAAACAGATAATGAATACTGACCTGGGTGGCATTCTCGGTGTACCAGGCCCGGGCTTCCATATCGCTGACCTTGATATTATTGAGTATCAGCTCCCTTACCCGGGTCCGGCGCAGGGTTTCTCTGTGGGTGGGCTCAAAGATCTCCGGGCTGAGTCGATTCATGGACAGCACCCGCCTGTAGGTGTCAAGGTCAAAGTGGCCCTCTTTTTGAAATGCCGGGATGGACACAAGGGACGCTTGAAGTTCTTCATCGGACACCGTTATTTCAAGGCGATCTGCTTCCTGGGAGATCAATTGTTCTTCAATGAGGCGATCCATGGCCATTTTCTTCACCTGGAGCAGTTTGAGCAGGTCGTCATTGAGATTATCACCGAATCGCTGGCGCATCTGCTCAATGACATTCTGATGGGATCGTCTGAATGCGTCCATTGTAATCGGCGTGTCATTCACCAATGCCACCTGACTGCCCTTTTTTGATCCCATGGATCCCATTCCCAGAAATACAAAAACAAGGACAATCAGACCAAGAATGATCTTAATAATCCATGATCCGGTGTTTTCACGCATCAGCCTGAGCATATACTCTCCTTACGCTATGTCATAATTGAGAAAAAAATATCAGTTTACAAATCTGCATTTTTAACCCGTTCCCATATCAGGTGTCAACCTTTATACGTGACAACGCGGTTTTTTATGGAAACATCAGCGACTCAGATACCTGCCCGATATGCTCAAAGACCGAAAAAAACCTTCACAACCATACAAAGATTCAAAATATATGTTGACAGACGTCTGGATTTCAACTATTAAGGTTTTGTTTTTCTTCGGGGGGGCTGTAGCTCAGCTGGGAGAGCGCATGACTGGCAGTCATGAGGCCAGGGGTTCGATCCCCCTCAGCTCCACCATCAAGAAAATCTTTTTTACTGCCATAGAACCAGCAGCACTATCATAAGCTTTGATTTTGTTGAAATTGTGGGGCTGTAGCTCAGCTGGGAGAGCGCATGACTGGCAGTCATGAGGCCAGGGGTTCGATCCCCCTCAGCTCCACCATTTTCATAAATAATTGTGTTCCAAATATTTTTAATAATTTGAGTTTTGATCTTCTTTGTGGCAGGTGTTTGCTGCCATGAGATGGCTGTGTTTTTTGCCTTTTTATTTTATTCCATGTTCTCATGAGGGGTCTCGGAATTAAAGTAAAAGGGCTTTTTTTGTTTTGCCTTTTCTGTTTCTTTCCCGGGCTTTATTTTTTTCGTTTGACTTCCCCTTGTTCGGATCTACATTATAACTCATGAACCGTAACACGCCAGCTGACCGGTGTTGAACACACCAGGTCCTGAATTTCTTTTCCCAAGGAGGCAGACATGAAAATTACAAAGATCACTATTTTTATTATTTTTTCCGCGTTATTGTTCACCATATCCTGCCAGCGCATGACCCCCACTCCGTCCAGTGGCGATTATTATATGGGAAGCAATGCCGGTGAACTTGCGGCAAAACAGGATGCACTGGATTACAGATGCATTAATTATCCCACACAATTACCCCACCTGATCAGAGACAACGTAAAAGCCCATCTCAAGAACGATGGAAATAAAAACAGTGAGGCATATGTCAGAGGATTTAAATGGGGATATGATGTGGCCTTCAGGGACTACACCGACACCTATTGCGGCGGAGACAGGTCCTTGGAGCTGCTCAAAGACTGAAAATAAAAAACTCGACCACCCCAACGGGTGGTCGAGCACCAAAGAAGATCAGAGTCTTATCCTGTTTTTTTCTACAAAAGCCCCTTGGCCCCCTGGGCCTGAATGGCGGTAATGGCAATGGTATTGACAATGTCCGTCACGGTACATCCCCGGCTGAGATCGTTGACGGGGTACTTTAAACCCTGAAGAAGCGGCCCCACGGCCACGGCTCCGGAAGATCTCTGCACCGCCTTGTAGGTATTGTTTCCTGTGTTCAGATCAGGAAAGATAAAAACTGTGGCCGCACCTGCCACATCGCTTTTAGGCAATTTGGTTTTGGCCACAAAGGAATCCACAGCAGCATCGTACTGAATGGGACCCTCAAGCCTCAGGCCCGGCATGATGGTATCGGCTTTTTTCCGGGCAATTTCTGCGGCCCGTCTCACTTTATCCACATCTGCCCCCTTACCGGAAAATCCAGTGGAATATGATAGCATGGCCACCACCGGTTCAATACCAAAAGTTCTGGCCGTCTGAGCCGAAGTAATGGCAATCTCGGCCAGCTCTTCGGCATTGGGGTCCGGATTAATGGCACAATCCCCATACACCAGGACCCGGTCCTCCAGACACATGAAAAACACACTGGACACAATGGAACATTCCGGCCGGGTACTCAATATCTGCAGGGCCGGACGAATGGTGGATGCGGTGCTGTGTACCGAGCCTGAAACCATACCGTCGGCATGGCCGGCAAACACCATCATGGTGGCATACTCATTGACACTGGTCATGGTATCATGGGCAAATTCCGGGGTAATCCCCTTGTGTTCACGCAGTGCATAGTAGCTTTGAACATACTCATCAAGAAAGTCAGAGCTGGGGGGATCAATGATCTTCACAGAGGGCATGCGAAGCCCCAGACGATTGATTTTTTTCTCAATTTCTTCACGGTTGCCAAGCAGGGTAATATCCACCACATCCCGCCGCAGCAGAATCTCTGCAGCCCTTAGCACCCGTTCCTCTTCGCCTTCGGGAAGGACAATGTGCTGTTTATGGACCTTTGCCTTCTGGATCAGTTCCAACTCAAACATCTGGGGTGTCTTTATGGTGGTGCGGGTTTTGATAACCTTTTCAGCCAGTTTTTCCGCATCTACATGTTTTTCAAAGGCCGCCAGAATCCGGGTGATTTTACGTTTGTCCCCGGGAAAAATACCGGCGCTGATATTGTTAATGCGGGTGGCTGTGGGAAAGGTATTTTCCTGAACGCTTAAAATGGGACATATCCCCGGAAACCCCTCAATGAGATCCTGCACCGGACCTGTGGGTTTAAGCCCCCCGGTGAGCACAATGCCCGCAATGTTCTTCTGGGACCGGGACGACACAGCCGCCAGACAGGCCACAATAACGTCGGCCCGATCCCCCGGGGTGATGATCAGGGCACCATGTTCGATTCTAGGCAGAAAATTTCTCAGCTGCATGGCAGCAATGCCGAAGTGATACACATGACGATTCAACTGCTCTTTTCCCCACAGAACTTCTGCATCCAGGGCAGCCACAATCTCATTCACTGTGGGCCGGTTCAAAGACGGCTCCTCGGGAATGGTGTAAAGCAGCTGATTCTCATACTGGGAATTTTTTGAAAGCCGTTCCATGATCTCCCAGCCCGACGAGCCCTCGGTGCGAGTGACAATGGTGCCAATGGTACGGCATTTTCGTTTCACAAGGGATGCCGATGCCATTTCCACCGCCTGCACCGTTTCATCCACGGTTTTCCCCTGGGCACCAGCCACCAGAAGCATCGGAGCAGAAAGATTCTTGCTGATTTCCCCGTTGATGTCAAAATCAAAGTCAGCGGTATCGCTCAGGGCATCGGTACCCTCACACACCACAAAATCGCAGTTTGATTTCAAAGCATTATAGCGATTGATAATTATTTCAAACACCTCTTCCTGCCTGCCATGGGAGGCAAGTTCCGTGGCATCCTCCGCTGTCAGCCCATACATCTGATCCAGGGGAATATTAAGGTTAAAACAGGAAGAGATCAGGCGGATATCTTTGTTCACTCCGTTTTTTTCCTGGACAATGGGCCGAAAAAATCCCACCTTATTAATTTTCCGCAGCAGCAGCTCCATAACCCCCAGAGTCACCGCTGTTTTTCCACTGCGGTGACCGGTGGCACTGATATATAAATTGTCTGTCATAATGTTCTTTTCTTACTATCCTTATGTATGTTTACTAAATCTTCGTTGTGGCAGGTGGTTACTGCCATTTTTACGCTTCGTTGTGTCGGCAGGCCATTATTTTTTTTAGAATCACCATGGTGATCATATATGTGGGCCGGATCCCCTCCATCCCCATGGCCCCGGCAGCCAGAGTGTTCCCACTGACCAGGGGGTTGTCAGAGGCATAATAGGCATATCGGACGGGCACATCCAGCAAGATATTGCCTTTGATCACCGATGCGTTAATGGCTTTATGATAATGCCCCCCTTCCATCTCCAGGCCCACTGCGTTCCAGTCCGAGCGAAACATCTCAAGTACATCCTTATTTTGAAGAGAAGTGCCAAGCACCGTGGCCATGGTTCCCTTGTGAATGGCGATGCCAGGTTCAAAATCTTCGGGGTCAAGGTCATTATTGAAAAGGTAATTATCAGAAGTACCCTCCAGCACATGGGCCGTGGCCAGCATGATATCTCCCTTTTCTCCTGTGAGAATTCCGGCCTTTCCCATGATGGAGATGGACGCAAGATTCAAAGGCCACCTGCCGGTACTGTCCTCTCCGGGTTTCAACAACTGCTCCATAAGCTCAAATGCCTGGGCACCAAAGGCATAATCCATAACAAGGATCACCGGCATGTTTTTATCACACTCCCCATCATTTATTTTCAACAGGGGATGACAAGGAACATCGGCCAGTAGAGCTGTATCAATAAGCTGACAATGGGTGTTGGAGCCCGATTCGTCGGGCAGCAGTGTTAACCCCCGCTCTATGGCAAAGGAAATAATAGTGTCTGTTTCATTTTTGATGGACGTGAAAAACGCGTAGAGATCATCATCTCCAGCACCTTGTTTTTTCTCGGCCAGGGCGGCATACCCATAAAGGGCATTTACCACACTGTGCATATTGGCACTGACAATGTGCAACGGTCGGTCCTTAAGCCCCATCTGGGAAAGCTGTGTCTTGATCTTGCCTGCCCAGATTTTACCATATCGCTGGTGCCCAATGATGTTCATCAATGAGGGAGCAAAATAAATCACAAGGGCATTCTCCCGGGCCAGCCCCTCCCTTTCAATGCGTTTACCCAGATGATAAATCAATGAAAAAAGCCCGCTGTTGGTCTGGGAGGCAATACGATTTTTTTCCAGATATTCATAGGTTTCCCGGGTCTCATGGTAAGGTCTGCCAAGAATAATGCTCAAATTCCACAGAGCAGAATCCAGGGCTTCCATGGATAACTCAGACACATGATCCACTACCTTTTCAAGGCGCTCCCATTCAATGCGGATATTTCCATAATCATCGTGCATTTTAAGATATATTTTCTTTGCCTCGATGTTTAAAAAGGTCATGTGGGTGATGATGTCATAAATTTCACTTATACCCCGGGAGACAATGAAGCAAAATTCATGGGGGCTGATCTGATAGGAAACCCGTCTGCGTTTTAAGGGTTCAAGACGCTTGAACGGTGTATTTTCAAATTCATCTTCATCGGTGAGAATAATTTTGGTGCTTTTTTCCACCCCCTGGGGAAGGCGGTCAATAACATACTCAAGCCCTTTGAGTTCCACCACTTTGGCATCGTTCATGGTACCGTAAATTTCCGGGCTCAAATCCCGCAAACAGCCCTCAAGGGCTTTGCCGAAACGACCGGAAGGACGATAAAACCCCCTGATGGCAAGGGAATCGGTGATGGTTTTAAACTCCCGAATGGCCACCCGGGCCCGCTGGGATTCCTTTAAATTTTCCATTTACACTCCTTTCCTCAGACAATCCGTTCATAGGCCATTTCAAGAACCGTGGGAAACTGTGACCCGCTGGGGCGGATACAATCCATACCCGTTTTTTCCAAGAAAATGTGGTTATCATATCATAGCAGTAAAACCAAGTCTTTAAATTTAAAGAAAGCTTGGTCATAATGCCTGGGCGTATTGCCATTTTCCCTGTCGGGGGATTCATGATCCATGGGGAGGGAGACGATCAGAATTTTTCAGCTTCTTCTTAATTTGTTGACCTTATCAACGCGCTATTGTACCTTTGGTTCAGAATTAATCCCAAAGCACATTTTCACGCAAGGACAACACCAGTCATATGGATTTGGGTTACCAGCTCACAAAAGACAATGAATTGATCATCCGCCTTGACACGGCAGTTCTCATCAATGCCGCCCTTGGATCCACAGACGAAATCATTGCCCGCATTAACACCCACCCCGATCTTAAAAGCATCTCCTTTAATACGGACAGTCTCAAACAATGGGACAGCGCACTGGTCAGTCTTGTAATCCAGTTACAACGCCATTGTGATGAAAGACGAATCCGGCTTATAACCACAGAACTTCCCCGGGGAGTTAACCGTCTTATAAAGCTTGCCACCACCGGGCATGGCAAAACACCCCGAAAGGAGGCGCTGACCCCAGACCAATTCTTTCAGAGAGTCGGTACGGCCGTGGCAAATGGCTTTACAGCATTTTTTGAGGTTCTCAATTTCATCGGAGAGGTGGCCCTGGCATTTTTCAATCTTTTGCGTGGCCGGGGCAAGATAAGAGGATCTGTTTTTTTTCCCGTACTAAGAGAGTGCACCGCAGGGGCGCTTCCCATTGTAAGCCTGATCAGCTGCCTTGTAGGGCTGATCCTGGCCTTTGTGGGGGCCGTGCAGCTGGTGATGTTCGGTGCCCAGATCTATGTGGCAAGCCTTGTGGGTATTGCCATGATCCGGGTCATGGGGGCTGTCATGGCCGGTGTGATCATGGCCGGTCGCACCGGTGCGGCCTTTGCTGCCCAGCTCGGAACCATGGAGGTTAATGAGGAAATTGACGCCTTTAAAACCCTTGGCATCAATCCCATTGAATTTCTGGTTCTCCCCCGGGTCCTGGCGCTTACACTTGCCATGCCTCTTTTATGTGTGTATGCAGATCTCATGGGAATAATCGGGGGACTTCTGGTGGGCATTTTCATGCTGGATCTTAATTTCATGGAATATTTCAACATGACGCGGGAATCCGTGGGCCTAAACAGCTTCTGGATCGGTATTTTCCAGAGCATGGTATTTGGTGCGCTGGTGGCCATGGCCAGCTGCCTTAAGGGTATGCAATGCAGCCGCAGTGCTTCCGCCGTGGGAGAGGCAACCACCGGAGCCGTGGTGTCAAGCATCGTGGCCATTGTGGTGGCAACGGCCATCATCACCCTTTTGTGCAATGTCATTGGAATTTAATAAAATGCCGGCAACGTCACACATTGAAGTTTATGATCTCACCATGGCCTATGGAAACAAAGTTATCCAGCAGCACTTGACCTTCACGGTGAACCGGGGAGATATTTTTATCATCATGGGCGGCAGCGGCTGCGGCAAAAGTACCCTGCTTCGCCACCTGGTGGGACTGCAGCGGCCCGCCAGGGGAAATATTTCCTATAACGGGATTCAATTCTGGGAAAGTCCTTCGGAAAAAAGACGTCAGCTGATGCAGACTTTCGGCATTCTTTACCAAAGCGGTGCTTTGTGGAGTTCCATGACCCTTGCACAAAATGTGGCCATGCCCCTGGAAATACACACCCGGCTTTCCCCGGGACAGATCCGGGAACAGGTTGAATTAAAACTGTCCCTGGTGGGACTTTCCGGATTTGAGAGTCACTATCCATCGGAAATCAGCGGGGGCATGAAGAAACGTGCAGGTCTTGCCCGGGCCATGGCCTTGGACCCTGAGCTTCTTTTTTTTGATGAACCCTCGGCGGGACTTGACCCCATCAGTGCCCGAAACCTGGATGATCTGATTCTGGAACTAAAAGAAAGCCTTGGCACCACCATTGTTGTGGTCACCCATGAGCTTGCCAGTATCTTTGCCATAGGCACCAACTCCGTGTTTCTGGATCCGACATCCCGAACCATGATTGGAGGGGGGGCTCCCAGAGAACTCCTTGAAAACGCAGCCAACCCCACCATAATTGAGTTTCTCACCAGAGGGGAAGGGAAAAAGGAAAGAGCAAAGCCTGCAGCAAACCGGGAGCGACAGCCATAAAAACAACCCCGGGAAAAAACATTGGACTTGATCATCAAACGCACCTGATTCCATTGGTCCACCTCGTGGGTGGTGACCGGCCAATATCATAACCAAGCCCAGAACATTCATGGAGATCCATTAATTCAATGAAAAAAGAGCCAGACAAAACCCTGATCGGAGCCTTTGTGGTCATCGCCCTTGCCCTGACCTTGGGGGCCGTTGTCATATTTGGTTCCGGTTCATTTCTATCGGAAAAAAACACCTATGTTCTTTATTTTAAAAATTCCGTCAAAGGACTTAACATAGGGTCCCCGGTTGTGCTTGGGGGCGTCAAGATCGGTGCGGTTAAAGAGATCCGCATCCATGCCGATTCACAGCAGAATTTTTTTTCCATCCCGGTTTACATTGAAATCAAAAAAGAAAGCATCATGGTTCCGGGAAAAGCAGATGCCTGGGAAGGACTTGACAAAAATCTTGATATTCTGATAAAACAGGGGCTCAGGGCTCAGCTGGAAATTCAGAGCATGGTGACGGGACAGTTACTGGTTTCCCTGGATTTTCACCCAAACAAACCTGCGGTTCTCCACCAGACAACATCTGAATTTCCAGAGATTCCCACCATTCAATCGGACATTGAAGCCTTTGCCCAGAAGATAAAACAGGTGCCCATCCAGGATATCTTTGCAAAGCTGCATTCCATCATCAGCACCCTGGAAACCACCTTGAATTCCGACAAAATGGGCAGACTGACGGAGACATTAACCCGGGCACTGGAAGGCATCGGTCAACTGGCAGGCAATGTGGATGAATCAATTCCCGACGTGACCCGCTCCATTGAAGCAACCATTTCAGATACCAGAGGCCTGATAAAGCGTACCAGCCACCAGATCACCTCCATGGGCAGGCATGTACACACCTCACTTTCAGACATTCAAACCCTTGTCAAAAACACGGATCAGCAGGTAAAGCACATGGGCAGCAATATGGATGCCACGATTTTAAGGGCAAAGGAAGTGCTGACCACCGTCAACAATGAAATAACACCCATTTCCCAGGCCCTGCAGCAAACGGCACAGAGTCTCCAGAAAACCGCAGGACAGGCCACCACAACCTTGAAGGCAATGGACGACATCTCCCATCCGGATTCCATTATCATGAACCAGCTTACCAGCACCCTGGAAGAACTGTCCGATGCGGCCCGGGCCTTTCGCAATCTGACCCAATATCTGGAGCGACACCCCGAAGCCCTGATCCAGGGCAAACAATAATTCCGGGTCAATATTTGGCCGCACCCCATCTTCACCTATTTTAGTCTGCTCACATAGCATTAGTATGCTACACAGCTACAAACAGCAGAATATGGGGCACTGTCCAAAATGTACACAAACAAGCCTAATATATTTACAATTTCGGGGCATTTTTACCCGACATCACTGTATTTTGAACCATGCTGCCCCGCTTATTTTTTAAAATAAAGGAACACAAGACATGCGAACTGAAAAAAAACCTCACCGACCGTTTTTAATCTCTTTTTTCATGACTGTTTTTTTGTTCATCCCGGCTGCTGCCATTCTTCCCGGCTGCCTGTCCACCCAGCCAACACGGTATTACAGCCTGGCCCCGGTGGAAACAAAAGCCCTTGCTTCTGTATCAGGAACAATACCCCGGGACATAACAGTCCCCCTTGTGGGGATTGGCCCCCTGCAGCTTGCCAAATATCTTGATCGCAACCAGATTGTGATCCGCCCAGCACCCCACAGGGTTGAGATATCCGAATTTGATCAGTGGATCAGTAACCCCACAGATCAGATATATCTGACCATTCAGGAAAACCTGTCAGCCCTGCTGGCCACAAACAGCATAGTCCGATATCCATGGAAACGCAGCCGCGAGCCCGATTTTCAAGTCATCATTGAAGTGATGCGGATGGATGGAATTTCAGGAAAGGAGGTACAACTTATCGCCAGATGGCAATTATATCAAAAGGACGGTGCCCGGCTTATTGCATCGGAAAAAACAAAAATCACAGAAGCTATGTCCAGGGAAGGGTTTGATTCCCTTGCCATGGCCCATAGCAACGCACTGGGAGAACTGTGTCGGACCATTGCAACAAAGATTGCCATGGCCCGACAAAAGACTGATTCATATTAAAGATTCAGCCGAACCCAGTTCATGTCCTTGAGCAGTTCTTTGGTTTTTTGAACGATCTCCTTATTATCCGCCGGTTTTTCAATAAAGGCATCTGCACCGGCATCCATGATCTCTGCCCGATTCTCCTTGGTACTGTATCCCGTAAGAATCAGTATTTTAATATGCGAGGTGGACTCATTGGATTTCAGGAACCGGCACACCTCAAACCCGTCCATTTTGGGCATGACCAGATCAAGGATGATGAGATCGGGGTTAAATTCCTTTGATTTAACCCCAGCCTCAAAGCCGTTCAATGCAGTCTGGACTTCACATTTTTTACGAGTAAACAGCTTTTGAAGACCCTGGACAATGAGGGGTTCGTCATCCACAATAAGAATTCTGGGAGACGCATCCAGTTGCCTGCTGATGTATTTAATGCCATGGCCTCTTAGGGCGTCTTCCAGATCACTCTTGGCAATGCGATGATGCCCACCGGGGGTTACGAAACTTTTAATTTTGCCGGCTTTTACCCATCTCCACATGGTCATCCGGGTTACACTACAGAACTTTGCCGCCTGGGGAATTGTCAGAATTTCAGTGTTCATATGAATTCTCTACCTTTTCTGTTAAAAAATAAATGTTAACTCACGAGTCGCAGGTTCTCATTCTCATACGGCATGTGCTGTTTAAAATTTTAAAGGAGCACATTATGTTGTGACAAATCGAAAAACTTATGACTGATGAGATCTTAAGATATGCTTTTTTTATATATCTGTTAAACCCATCTAAGAGTCTTCCTTTTGGATCATGGCCTTATAGGCATTTATCAGTCCGTTGGTAGAAGAATCATGGGTGTTGACAGGGGACGGAGTGACAAGCTCGGGAAGAATCTTCCGTGCCAGGGCCTTGCCAAGCTCCACCCCCCACTGGTCAAAGGAAAAAATATTCCAGATCACCCCCTGGGTAAAAATTTTATGTTCGTACATGGCAATGAGACTGCCCAGGGTTTCCGGGGTCAGTTGTCTGAAAAGGATGGAATTGGTAGGACGATTTCCTTCAAATACACGATGGGGTAACAGCATTTCCAGGGTTGAAGGATTTTCTCCGGCCGCTTCCATCTCGCTGCGCACAGCGTCCTTGTCTTTTCCAAACAACAGGGCTTCAGTCTGGGCAAAAAAATTGGATAGCAGTATCTCGTGGTGATCCCCCAGGGGATTATGACTCATGGCCGGTGCCAGAAAATCCGCAGGTACCATACGGCTTCCCTGGTGAATCAACTGATAAAAGGCATGTTGCCCGTTGGTGCCAGGCTCTCCCCATATGATGGGGCCGGTGTCATAGGATACCCCATCACCTTTTCGATCCGTTGTTTTACCGTTGCTTTCCATGTTTGCCTGCTGAAAATAGGCGGGGAACCTGCTCATGTACTGATCATAGGGCAGTATGGCCTCGGTGGCGGCACCAAAAAAATTATTATACCAGATGCCTATCAATGCCAGCACCACAGGAATATTTTGTTCAAAAGGCGTATTTTTAAAATGCCCATCCATTTTATGCGCACCCCGAAGCAGGGCTTCAAAGTTATCGTATCCCACGTAGCACGCAATGGACAGGCCAATGGCAGACCACAGAGAGTATCGTCCCCCCACCCAGTCCCAGAACTCAAACTGATTGTCAGGAGCAATGCCAAAGTCCGCCACAGCAGCTTCATTGGTGGATATGGCCACAAAATGCTTTTTAATGGCAGAAACATCACCACCGGCATGCCCCAGAAGCCATTGCCGGGCGGAATGGGCATTGGTCATGGTTTCCTGGGTGGTAAAGGTCTTGGAAGCCACCAGAAAAAGGGTGATTTCGGGATCTGTTTTTTTCAGGGTTTCCAAAAGATGGGTGGCATCAATATTGGAAACAAAATGAACGGCCCTCCCCTTTCCTGCATATGGTTCCAGACACTGGGTAACCATCTGCGGCCCCAGATCCGACCCGCCGATGCCGATATTCACAAAGGTATTGATGGGTTTTCCGGTGTAACCCATCAATTTTCCGGCATCAATGTCCCGGGAAAACCGTTTCATTTTTGCAAGTACCTTATTAACCCCGGGCATCACATCACTGCCCTGATACATAACAGGTGTGTTTACCATATTTCTCAGGGCAATGTGAAGAACAGCCCGGTTTTCCGTTGTGTTAATTACATCGCCTGAAAACATTTTATCAATGGCATCTTCAAGCCCCATCCTGCGGGCAAGGGCAATTAAAAGGCTCAGGGTCTGTCCAGTGAGAATGTTTTTGGAATAATCCACCAGAATGTCATTGAATCCCAGAGAAAACGCTTCAAATCGCCTTGTATCCCTGGCAAAAAGCGTTTTCATATGCACCGCTTTCATGTCCTGGAAATGGTCGTTGAGCTGTTGCCATTCATCTGTCTGTAAAGGAGATATGGTATTGAGAGCCATCTAACACCTCGCGTTGAATATAATGGAGAACATCTGTTCATATGATCGCCATATGAAACAACAGTTAATAAACGTCCCCCCGGCCACCGGCAACACCCCCGGGGGCCATTCATTTTCTTCACTGTTACACTTAACCACACATTCTTTATAATTTCAACATGTTATTGATCAAAATAAATATTTTTTTTCAAAGCCCTTGAATTTACAACATAAATTACAATACACTATAACAAAAAAACTACGTTAAATGTTTTTTACCCTGATTCACCCTCTTGGCTTGCGAACCTGTTCTGGATGATTAATTTTTTGATTTACAAGAAAATTTTTACGATCAATTTTAAATTTTTTCAATTTATAGTGCAGTGATTGGGGAGAAATACCAAGAATACGTGCAGCTTTTGCAGCATTTCCCCGGGTGCTTTCAAGGGCCTCACAAAGGCGATTATGTTCATTTGCATTCTGAATGTCACAAAGAGTGGGCTGTCTTGCTTCTCCCGTTTCAAATCTCCCGGCCTGCACAGGATTTAACAGTTGCTCCTGACCGCCATGACTGGCCAATGCCCCGCCCTGATCTTCTTGATGGCCAAGGGCACTGAGCACATGAAGGGGTAGATGTCTCAGACATATCCTAATTTCATCATTGACCATGTTCATGGCTCCCTCAATCACATGCTCAAGCTCACGGACATTGCCCGGCCACTTATAATTTGCAAAAAGTGCAGTCACTCGCCGGGACAGACCTGCTACATTTTTCCCCAGGGTTATGTTGAATTTCCGGATAAAATGATCCACCAATGGTGCCATGTCTTCTCCTCTTTCCCTCAAGGGCGGGAGATGGATAAAAACAACCCCCATACGATAAAACAAATCCTGTCGAAGGGCACCGGAATCAATAATTTCCCGGGGCGGTCTGCCCACGGCACTGATAATTTTAATATTTAGATTGGTTTCTTCCAGGGAACCCAGCCGACGCACCTTCTTTTCCTGTACCACCCGCAGCATCTTTGCCTGGAGGGCAATGGGCATGGAATCCAGCTCATCTAAAAAAATCGTACCGCAATTGGCCTGTTCAAACAGACCAGGCTTGTCAATGGCCCCTGTGAACGCCCCCCGGGAGGTGCCAAAAAGAATTCCTTCCAGGAGATTTTCAGGGATAGCAGCACAGTTGATTGGTATAAATCTGTGGGCTGACGTCCTGCGATGGTTATGTATTGACTGGGCAAACAGCTCCTTGCCGGTTCCGGTTTCTCCGGAAATCATGATGGGAGACGGGGAATCAGATGCCATTTCCGCTGTCTTAACGGCATGGAGCAGCCCACCGCTCTTTCCCACCATATCTGAAAAAGTATACCGGGGAGAATTTTCCTTCCCCGAAGACGCGACACAGGGTTTTTTCGAAGATATGATGGATTCCAGCATCTGATAATCCTTTGTAAAGCTGATTGCTCCCACCACTTGATCATCCTTGAAAAGCGGAAAGACATTACTTATGACATTGGACAGTTTTCCCAAACGCGTGCGATAGACAATCACTTTATTCCGAACGGCTTTTCCGGTTTTCATACAGATCATGGTGGTGGAGTTTTTTTCCTTGAGCCGGTACAGTTCCGTTATTTTTTTCCCCAGGGCATAGGATATGTCAAGATCATCAATTTTTGCCATGGCCTTATTGTAGTAAAGGATTTCCCCCCGGATATCGGCAATGAGCACTCCCTCATGCAAATCGGCCAGAATGGAAAAGATATTGACGTCATTGGTAATACCCAACTTCTTTCGCAACAGCTTAATATCCAAGGTCATTCATTACTCCTGTATTTCAAATTAAATTCTGAGGTGGGGCATTCCCACTGTGCGGATTACTTTAAGGTTGCCCGCGCAAACGGATAGATATATAAAAAAATTTTTATATATCTATTACACCTCATAATGGAAAGTCAAGCCAAAAGACCATGGATAAAAGGTTCTGATATTACAAATTTTTTCCTACAAAAAGCCCTGAATATCCACCCTTGCCCCCCTTTAATAATTTACCCCCACCTTTCCAACAAAAGTCCGATCAAAAACATTTAATCCTCTCACTGACAAACAAAAAAACATTAGTCTGCAGGACCTTGTCATGGCCACCGTGGGTGGCGGGCTGATGCATGACACCCATTGCTGGCTGGATCATGGAAATATCCTTTCACCGAGCCACCTGGTAATGGGCCAAGAAATACCTGGAATGGTTAAGAAATTCATGGAGGAGATCAATGTCTCAACAGACACCCTGACGCTGGATCTCATCCACAAAGTTGGTGCCAGTGGAACCTTTTTAATGGAACCCTACACCATGAGAAACTTTAAGAAGGTATTTTATCCGGAACTGTTCCAGCGCACAAAGACACAGGCCCCGGGCACGTCAGTGGAATCAACCCTGGACGACCGCCTGCGTACCAGGACCCTTGAGTTGATGAAAGCAAATCCTGAAAATAGCCTTCCCCTGGAAATTGTCAAAGAATGTGATCTGCGTCAAAAGAAATGGGGCACTTTGCAATAGCAGGTTTCCTTTGCCTGCCAGGAATGACCAGGAAAAAACCGGACGTTCTTTTCACCGCTTCATCAGGATTTAAGAAACATAGTAATTAAGTGCTACCACTGATGGAAAACATGTGATATCATGCAGGGTTCATGCGGAGCTCAAAGGGTTCCTTGACCTGATCCAAGGCACCAGATTCTGGTTAATCCTTCACTCAGCTTTCGAAGTGGGCGGACCCCACTTATCAACGCTGACTTTCCGAAAGCCGGGTCCTTAAAAAAAGGTTATCAAATGGACATTACCGATTTCAATGATGATTTATTTCATTTTCTTCACACCTGCCCCACCCCTTTCCATGCCGTTGCCAATGCCAGCCAGATCCTCCTTGAAAAGGGATTCACACAACTCCATGAAACCCATGCCTGGCACCTTGAAAAAGAATCAAAGTACTTTGTTGTACGTAATCAAAGTGCCATCATTGCTTTTTACACCGGAGATAAACGTCCCTGGGATACCGGCATAAAACTGTGCGGAGCCCACACCGACAGCCCCAGCCTTAAAGTAAAGCCCCAGCCCGAACTTACCAATGATACCATGACACGCCTGGGGGTTGAAGTCTATGGTGGAGCACTTTTAAACACCTGGTTTGACAGAGGATTAAATCTGGCAGGCCGCGTCATTCTCCGGTGCCGTAATCAGAAAGGAGAAAACGTTCTCAAAAGCGGTCTGATCAATCTAAACACCCCCGTGGCCGTCATCCCTTCCCTTCCCATTCATCTGAACCGAGAGGCCAACACAAAAAAAATCATCAATGCCCAGGTGGATCTGCCGCCCCTTGTTTTCACCGGGCCCTTTTCCAGACCGGGGGCATTCCATGAAATGCTTTGCAATGCCGGAAAAAACATCCCTGCACCCGACCATGAAATATCCGAAATTCTGGATTTTGATCTCTATTTTTCAGATGCCCAAGCCCCGTTTTACACCGGCATTAACAAGGAACTGATCAGTGCCCCCCGCCTTGACAATCTGCTGTCATGCCATGCCGCCCTCAAAGGCATTGCCCTTGCCCGGGGGGAAGCCCCGTGCATGGCCATCCTGGCCGACCATGAAGAGGTGGGCAGTGACACCGCCGCCGGGGCCAGGGGCTCCTTTGTCACGGACATTCTTACCCGGATGATACCAGATACGGAGCAACGGCTCCGGGCCTTTGCCGGATCCTTCATAATCTCACTTGACAATGCCCATGCCCTCCACCCGGCCCACGCCCAACGGTATGACGGGACCCACACCTGCCTTGTAAATCAAGGCCCCGTATTAAAGGTCAATGCCGCCATGCGTTACGCATCGGATGCCGTCTCCTGTGCCCTGTTCAAACACCTGTGCCGGGAGGCTTCCGTGCCGGTGCAAACCTTTGTCATGAAAAGTGACATGCCTTGCGGCAGCACCATCGGCCCTTCCATCTCCGCTGCCACGGGGATTAAAGCCGTGGATGTCGGTGCCCCCACCATGGCCATGCATGCCATTCGGGAGCTAACGGGAAACACTGATCCCCACGCCCTTTTCAACGTATTGGAACACTGGTTCACCACTGATACAGCTCCGCTTTTATCCTTGACATAAATTTCCAGTATGGTTATACCGCTTAAATTAACGATTCAACCCATGGCGTTGATCGATGGGCATGAACTCAGGCCTGCTTTTTTTGTGTATTCCAAAACCTTTTTTCAGATAAGGGCTTGTTTTTGGGTGTAAAAAACAACAGATCAAATATCATCAATTCAATTTCAGAACCAACGTCCGTGTTCATGCACAACACACATTCATCATCTCCCAAAGACCGCCTTGCCGGCCAAGGGGATAACGGAGCAAAATACTAAAAAATGGATTTTAACCAGAGCCTTGAACAGAACCGTAAGGCAATTATTGACCAATGGTTTCTATCAACAATAAATACCTACCCCCAGGAAACCGCCAGGGTCCTGGGCAAATTAAAAAACAAATTTGACAACCCCGTGGGAAGCGCCACCGCCCAGAGCCTTGAAGAAACCTTTTCACTCTTGCTCAAAAAAAAAATAAATGCCGATGAAATTGAAAATGCCCTGGATTCCGTCATACGGATCCGGGCTGTTCAAAATTTCACCGCATCCCAGGCTGTGGGATTTGTCTTTGAACTCAAACAGATTATAAAAACCGTCTTGAACGGTGAAAAGGACAGTGCCTTTGATGCAAAGATAGACCAGACTGCCCTGGCCGCCTTCAACCGGTTTATGAAGTGCAGAGAAAATATATTCCTTTTAAAGGCAACGGAATCCAAAAGGCGGATTCACAGAGCCTTTGAAAGGGCAGGTTTAGTAACAGAGCTTAAGGAGGAAACACTCCTTGACTCAGACAAATCTTAAACAGGTTGTTTCAAAATCATTTATCTGAGACAACCGAAACAGTGAGGTGGTTGGAATATGAATCAAAAGTACATGTTGCCCCTGGCAGGCGTTTTGCTGCTTTTTCTGCTGGCTTATGCAGGGGTTGAGGGAGCCGGTATGCAGTGGTTCTTCGGAATAATAGTCCCCTATGTCGCGGTCATCGCCTTTATCGGCGGTTTTGTGCGCCGTGTCATGGGCTGGGCTGCTTCCGCAGTGCCCTTCCGGATTCCCACAACCTGTGGACAGCAGAAATCGCTTCCATGGATCAAACACAACTGCATTGACAACCCTGACAAGGCATCCGGGGTTTTCGTGCGCATGGTTCTTGAAATCTTTCTTTTCAGATCCCTGTTTCGCAATACCAAAGCGGCCTTTAACAGAAATGAAAAGAACAAACTGACCTATTCCTGGGAAATTTTCCTGTGGCTGGGTGCCCTTGCCTTTCATTACGCATTTCTGGTGGTGATCATCAGGCACCTGCGGTTTTTCATGGATCCTGTTCCTGCCTGTCTTAAATTCCTGGAATTTTTTGACGGCATCATTCAGCTGGGTCTGCCCGGCCTTTTTATCTCTGGTGCGGTGCTTCTGCTGGCGGCCCTTTTTCTGCTGGCCCGACGTATCTTTGATGCCAAGGTAAGTTATATTTCCCTGGCAGCCGATTATTTTCCCCTTTTTCTCATCATCGGCATTGCCGCTTCCGGCATTGCCATGAGATATTTCACCAAAGTAGATATCATCGGCATCAAAACCTTCACCATGGGTCTTGTCACCTTTCATCCCACCATCCCCGATGGCGTGGGTGGACTTTTTTATGCCCATGTCTTCATGGTCAGTGCCTTGCTTGCGTATTTCCCGGTGAGTAAACTCATGCACATGGGCGGCATATTCCTCAGCCCCACACGGAACATGGCCAACAACACCCGTGCCAAGAGACATATTAACCCCTGGAACTATGCTGTGGACATTCATACCTATGAGCAGTATGAAGATCACTTCAGAGAAAAAATGATAGAAGCTGGACTTCCAGTGGATAAGAAGGAGTAATCAATGTCTGACGAACTTACACCCGATGAATTACTGGACAAGGTAGACCACACCCCCTCCCGGGGCAGCTGGATGAGCGAATCGGTCCAGATCCGGCCCGGCATGTACTGCTATGCGGCAAAAGCAGAGAGTGTGGAGACCCTTGGACTGCCCAATGCCAGATCCTGGAATCCCATAGAGGATGACTGGAAACTGCCGGAAAACTGGCAGGAGATCATCCACAACGGCATCAAGGATCGTCTGGAAAAATTCAGAACATTTAAAATTTTCATGGACGTCTGCGTTCGATGTGGCGCCTGTGCCGATAAATGCCATTTTTTCCTTGGCACCGGCGATCCGAAAAACATGCCGGTTCTAAGAGCTGAACTGCTGAGATCGGTTTACCGTAACGACTTTACCAAGGCAGGCAAACTGCTCAGTAAAATCCCCGGTGGAGAAAAACTTGGCGGTGGCAGGCCCCTGACGTTGGATGTACTTAAAGAATGGTGGTACTACTTTTTCCAGTGCACCGAATGCCGGAGATGTTCGGTTTTCTGTCCCTATGGCATTGACACCGCAGAAATCACCATCATGGGCCGGGAACTTTTAAACCTTCTTGGTCTAAACATTGACTGGATCGCCACCCCGGTATCCAATTGCTACCAGACCGGTAACCATCTGGGTATTCAACCCCATGCCTTTAAAGACATGCTCGACTTCTTCACCGAAGATATTGAAGAAATCACCGGCGTAAATGTGGCCCCCCAGTTCAATAAAAAAGGGGCGGACATTCTGTTCATCACCCCTTCAGGGGATGTGTTTGCAGATCCGGGCACTTACACCTGCCAGGGCTACATGATCCTGTTCAAATACCTCAAGGATAAGTACGACCTGGATGTCACCTGGAGCACCTATGCCTCCGAGGGCGGCAACTTTGGTTTTTTTACCTCCCACGAGACCATGAAACGGCTCAACGCCAAGATGTATGCCGAAGCCAGACGTCTGGGGGTCAAATGGATTCTGGGCGGCGAGTGCGGCCACATGTGGCGGGTGATCAACCAGTACATGGACACCATGAACGGCCCTGCCGATTTCCTGGAAGAGCCGGTGAACCCCATCACGGGAACCAAGTTTGAAAATGCCAAATCCACCAAAATGGTTCACATCACCGAGTTCACGGCAGACCTCATCAAACACGGCAAACTGGAACTTGACAAGAGTCGAAATGCCAACCGGGTCATGACCTTCCATGATTCATGCAACCCTGCAAGGGGCATGGGACTGCTTGAGGAACCACGCTATATCATTGAGAATGTATGCGACAATTTCTTTGAAATGCCGCCCAATACCATCCGTGAGCAAACTTTCTGCTGCGGCAGTGGCGCAGGTCTCAATGCCGGTGAGAACATTGAACTTAGAATGGCCGGTGGGCTTCCCCGGGCCAATGCTGTAAAATATGTCCACGAAAAATTCGGCGTCAACACCCTTGGCACCATCTGTGCCATCGACCGGGCAGCCCTGTCCACCTTGATGGAATACTGGGTACCTGATGTTGAAGTTTATGGTATACATGAACTGGTTGGAAACGCCCTGATTCTGCCGGGCGAGCAGGAAAGAGAGATGGATCTGCGAATGGAACCGCTACCCGGCAAGGAGGAAGCAGATGAATAAAAATGCAATTATGGCGGGCCTTGTGGTGTTTGTTGCCATGGCACTGTTCCCTTTCTGGTACAACATCGGCGGCAGCAGTGCCGCACCGGAGCCAGAACTTTCAGCCAAGGCAAAAGCCGCCAAAAAATGTGTACTGGATAAATATGACATGCGGGCAAACCACATGTCCCTGCTGGATGAATGGCGGGATTCCGTGGTCAGGGATGCGGACAGGCTGTATGAAAATACCAATGGAAAATCCTTTCAAATGAGTCTTTCCACCGGTGAGGAATCCTGCCTGGGATGCCACACAGACAAGGAAAAATTCTGCGACAAATGCCACACCTATGCCTCTGTAGACCCCTATTGCTGGGAGTGTCACACAACATCCAAGGAGATTAACCAATGAAAAAAAGCAGAAGAAGCTTTCTCAAAGCAGCGGGGGTTACTGCACTGGGCATTGGTGCGGCTCCGGCAATAAAAGCCGTGGCGTCATCCGGCGGCACAACCGCCACACCGATGAAAACAAAAAAACCCGAAGCCCTCACCGCCAAACGCTGGGGCATGGTCATTGACACCAACAAGATTACCGATGAAGTTGCTGAAAACATTGTTCATGCCTGCCGCAAGGCCCACAATGTGCCCGACTTCACCCATGAACCCGATGCCGAAAAGTATCCCAATGTCCGACCGACCAATAAAACCCAGGAAATCAAATGGATCTGGGAAGAACATTTTCAACATGCTTTTCCGGACAAGGAAGATGAGTTTCTGGCGGAAAAGTTTAAACACCTTCCCTTTCTTGTGACCTGCAACCATTGCAAGAACGCCCCCTGCGTCCAGGCATGCCCCACCCAGGCCACATTTAAACGCGAAGACGGCATTGTGATCATGGACTTCCATCGCTGCATCGGCTGTCGGTTCTGCATGGCTGCCTGTCCCTTTGGCTCCAGAAGCTTCAACTTCAGGGATCCCCGTCCATTCATTGAAGAGGTTAACCCTGACTTTCCCACCCGGACCAAGGGTGTGGTGGAAAAATGCAACCTGTGCGCCGAACGTCTGGCCAAGGGGCTGCAACCGGCCTGTGCAGAAGTCTCAGAAGGGGCCATCACCGTGGGCGATCTTGAAGATCCTGCATCCACCGTCAGGGAACTTCTGGCAGAAAACTATGCAATCCGACGTAAACAGGAGCTTGGAACCGAGCCCTCTGTTTACTACATCATGTAAGAGAGGCACGTATGCTTGAAATAGCTATTAAAGGAAGCAAAAAGTACTGGATATGGCTGGGGCTGCTCCTCGCTGTCATGGCTGTGGCCTTTGTCGTCTATATTGATCAGTTCCTCAACGGCCTGATGATCACCGGCATGAGCCGGGATGTCTCCTGGGGATTTTACATTGCCAATTTCACCTATCTTGTGGGGGTTGCCGCAGGTGGGGTCATGGTGGTCATTCCCTATTATCTCCATGACTATGAGAAATTTCACAGAATCACCATCCTGGGTGAATTCCTGGCCGTGGCCTCTTTGATCATGTGCCTGCTGTTCATTGTGGTGGATCTGGGGCAGCCCACCCGCATGCTTAATGTGCTTTTGTACCCCACCCCACATTCCATGCTGTTCTGGGATATGTGTGTGCTCAACGGCTACCTGTTCCTTAACATCGTCATTGGATGGAAGGTATTGGAAGCTGAAAGAAATCAGGTAAAACCACCGGCATGGACCACCCCGTTGATTTATCTGTCCATTCCCTTTGCCATCGGCATTCACACTGTCACCGCATTTCTGTACTGCGGTCTGCCCGGCAGGGGATTCTGGCTTACGGCCATCCTGGCCCCTCGATTTCTGGCATCCGCCTTTGCGGCAGGCCCCTCTGTGCTGATTCTGCTTTGCTACCTGATTCGAAAAATCAGTAAATTTGATCCGGGCTGGGAAGCCATTCAGACCCTGTCAAAGATTGTATGCTATGCATTGATTGCCAATGTATTCTTCTTTCTGTGTGAAGTGTTTGTGGTTTTTTACAGCAAGATTCCCGGGCACATGTCCCATATCCAGTACCTGTTCTTCGGACTCCATGGCCATAACGCTCTGGTACCCTGGATGTGGACATCCATCACCTTGATGTTCATCGGTATTGCCCTGATGGTGGTACCAGCATTCAGAAGCAATAAAACCCTGCTTCCCTATACCTGTGTCATGATCATCATCGGTACCTGGATTGACAAGAGCCTTGGCATGATCTCCGGCGGGTTTGTTCCAAACCCCCTTCACACCGTGACGGAGTATATTCCCACGGGTAAAGAGATCGTCATCAGCCTCGGGGTTTTTGCCACCGGTTTTCTGATTCTCACCGTCCTTTACAAACTTGCCACCACGGTGAAAGAGGAGGTACGGGGATAATTTGATCAAATTTTTTAATCTTCAGTAATTCCATGCGGGGTGTCCTTTTGCAGGACGCCCCGCTGTTTAAACAGGTTCTTTCCAGGAAAAAGAAATACTATGAGTGAACCGCTAAGTAAACGCCAAGGGTTCTGGTGGAAAATCAAACACATCGTTTTCCCCCGTCTGACTAGTAGCCAGGATCAGTCCCTTTACCAGAAACTCAATATTATTTTTGGCTTTTTTTTCCTGATCCCCACCTTTGGCCTGCTCTACTTCCTGCTCACTTATAATCTTCTGTCCGATCAATATGTGCCCCATTTTTTCGCACTTTTTCTTATATGTTCCCTTGCCGGGTTCGTTACCCTGAGAATGGTGTTCGAAAAAATTGCCACCATGTCCAATAAAATCACCCAGGTACTTGAAAAAGAATTTAAATCCAACGGCATCCGCAAAGGGGTGGATGAGGTGGAAAACATCTCCAAATCCTTTACCCTCTTTGAAAGACAGCTCAATCAGACCTTTTCCCAGCTGGAAAAAAAAGTTTCTGAAATCGCCATTCTCAAGGAACTTTCCGATCTTTGTTATGTCACCTTTGATCCCGAAGAACTACTCTATGTTACCCTGGAACGGGGACTTCGCATTGCCAATGCGGACATAGGGTCTATTTTAATACTTGAAAACACACCTCAGAAACACTTTGTGGCCAAAGCAAGTATCGGGCTTGGGGAACATCTTGGCATCGGTGACATCGTTGATTTTCAAAGCAGCATTGCCAAATACGCCGTCATCAACAAGGCACCTTTTGTGGTGGAGGATATTGAAAAGGATACCCGCCTGGGCAGGCTTAACAAATCCCAGTATGGAACAAAATCCTTTGTGTGCATGCCCATCAAAACCATCCGGGACATCATCGGGGTAATGACCCTCTCCCGGAAATCCGATGACAGAATTTTCACCTCAGAAGAGGTGGAAGGACTGGTGCCACTGGTTTCCAATGCCGCATTTACCTATGAGAACTTAAGACTTCTTAAGGAGAAAGAACATTCCACCCACACGGAAAACGTCATCGGCCGACTGATCAACACAGTTAACTCCAGCATGCGTGACATTGAGCTGTACCAGAACCTTTTAAAAGATACGCTCAATATCCTTCCCCTGCAGGGGGCAGTGTTGATGACCAACGAAATCTCCAGCCATGGTGACACCGTCTCCATTGTGGATTTCTTTTCCAGAGAAAAGACAGATATTCAACGGGGACAGACTTATCCATGCAAAGATTCCATTCTGGAACGTCTGTTCATCCAGGGGGATTCCACCCTCATGGAAAATCTCCAGGAAGAATTGAAAACGCCTGTTGAAAAAACCCTTTTTTTAAGCCACGGGGGAAATGCCGGCATCATTCATCCCCTGATGAATTCAGGCAGGCTCATCGGATGCTTTGCCTTTATTTTTAAAACCCATGCAGTTGCCCTGGAAAACCGGGAACTGACCCGGAAAATTTCCAATCTATTTGCCCTTGCCTTGGAAAAGACCACCCTTTCCCAGTCCGCCCGGCAACGGGCAAGTGAACTTGCCACCATCAAACAGATCGGCAGTATGCTGGCCTCATCCACCTTTGACATTGAGCAGGTTCTATCCTTTACCATGGACATGATCCGGGTGGCCATGAAGGTTGAAGCGGGCTCCCTTCTTCTCATTGAGAAGGGAAAAATGGACAAAGAAGATCTGCTTCGGGTCAAAACAGCCTTTAATGTAAACCTGAAAAAAGCAAATGATTTTACCATAAAAATGGGTCAGGGAATTGCCGGGTATGTAGCTGCCAAGGGGGATTGCGTCATTGAAAATGATGTGCAGCACTCCAAAATGTTTTTTTCCGCCATTGATAATGCCACCGGGTTTATCACCCGATCGGCCCTTTGTGTACCCATGATTTCCCAGGGAAAAGTTATCGGGGTCATTGAGGTATTAAACAAGAGCAATGGTAATTTCATGGCCGATGATCAGCAACTGCTCCAGGCGATTGCCTCATCGGTGAGCATCGCCATTGAAAATTCAAGGCTTTACAAGGAAACTCTGCTCAGAGCAGATCAGGAACAGGGCATTCGCCAGATTTTCCAAAAATTTGTACCCAAGGAAATTGTCAATCGCATCGTCCATGGCGCCGGCCATGAACAGCACCTCATGGAAGAACTCAAAACCGTCACCATTTTAAACATTGATCTGAGAAACTTCTCCAGGCTTGCCAATGCCATAGGCCCCCAGAAAACAGTTTTTGTATTGAACCATTTTTTCTCTGTCATGGGCGAAATTATTTTTTTTCACAAGGGGATTGTGGATAAATATCTGGGTGATGGATTTCTTGCCTTGTTCGGTGCCCCCCTTGCCACTGTTTCCGATGCAGACAATGCTGTATGTGCGGCCTTTGAAATGAAGAAAGCTTTGGTGGGTATTAACACGGAGCTTAAGGAAAAAATTGATGCAAAAATTGATATTGAACTGAGCATGGGCATCAGTATTCACACAGGAGAGGTGGTGGTGGGCAATATCGGGTTTGACAAAAAAATGGACTACACCGTCATCGGTGATGCGGTGAATTCCGTGTTCGGCATCCAGGAACTCACCAAGCGCAAACCCAACAGCATACTGCTTTCGGAAAAAACCATGAAGGCCATGTGCAACTCGGTGACGGTCAATGAAATCATGGTGCCGGAGGACGCACCCAAAGTGGAAAATATCAGGGTGTTTGAGTTGCTGTCCCTGACCCGTCCCGAAGGAGTGTCTCTTCCCCGGGACATAAAGCTTCCGCCTTCCCTTGCCACCACAAGCCAGGAAATGAGCCTTCTGCTGCATAATTTTCCCCCAACTCAATAGCGTTTTAACCTTGCCCCGGAGCCCTGTCATCTGTTTTTTATCTTGACAAAACAAGGGGGTTACCCTATTATTCGGGATTTAGGCGCAATGGTTACATAAGATAAGTACATAAAGGAGACAATGCATATGTATGCAGTTATAAAAACCGGTGGAAAACAGTACAAAGTGGAAGAGGGCGATTTGCTTCGGGTGGAAAAACTTGAAGGCGGCGAAGGATCTGAAATTGAATTTGGTGATGTCCTCATGTACTCCGACGGTGAAAACCTGACACTAAACGGTGATGATCTTGACAAGATTGCCGTGAAAGCCCACATCGTTGAGCAGGGCAAGGGCAAAAAAGTGCTTGTGTTCAAGTACAAACGACGGAAAGGCTACCGGAAAATGAAAGGTCACCGACAGGCCTTCACCGCTGTGAAAATTGATTCCATCCAGGCGTAGACAATAAGGAGACAGATATGTCACATAAAAAAGCAGGCGGCAGCTCAAAGAATGGTCGCGACAGTAATTCACAACGACGGGGCATCAAAGTCTATGGCGGACAGACCGTTGTTGCAGGCAATATTCTGGTAAGACAACTTGGAACCAAAATCCATCCCGGTCAGAATGTGGGCATGGGTAAAGATTACACTCTCTTTTCAAAGATCGATGGGGTTGTGGCCTATGAACGAAAGGGCCGCGACAAGAAGAGAGTCTGCGTTTATGAAGCGTGAAATTCATAGATGAAGCAACCATTTACGTCAGGTCCGGCAACGGTGGACCCGGATGCGTAAGTTTCCGCAGAGAACGGTTCATAGAACGGGGCGGTCCTGACGGTGGTGATGGCGGAAACGGTGGCAGCATTATTTTAAGGACAGACCAGAGCAAAAGAACCCTTTTTGATCTGCGACGCCAGAGGATGATCCGTGCCAAAAACGGCACCCCTGGAATGGGCAGGATGCGGCATGGTAAAAATGCAGAACACCAGGTTATACCTGTGCCCCCCGGCACCTTGGTCGTTAATGCTGACACGGGAGAATTCATTGCCGACCTCACCGAACCCGACCAGGAATTCATTCTGGCAAAGGGCGGCATTGGTGGACGGGGCAACAAACGCTTTGCAAGTTCCACCAACCGGGCCCCCAGACATGCCCAACCGGGCATGCCCGGAGAAGAGTTCAACCTGCACCTGGAACTGAAACTTCTTGCGGATGTAGGACTGGTGGGCCTTCCCAATGCTGGAAAATCTACCTTGGTCAGCAGCCTGTCTTCGGCCCGACCCAAGATTGCCGATTATCCTTTCACCACCCTTGCCCCCTCCCTTGGCATGGTGCAGCCTGACTATGGCGAACCCTTTGCCATCGCAGATATACCCGGTCTCATTGAAGGCGCCCACCAGGGCGTGGGGCTTGGCATTCAGTTTTTAAAACACATTGAGCGTACCGGCATTCTGGTTCATATCATTGATTCATCCGCCATTGACCCGGACTCCCCCCTGACAGCCTATCACCTGATCAACGCCGAGCTAAGCCAGTACAGCAAGGCTCTGGGCCAAAAACCCCAACTGCTGGTCCTGAATAAAACAGACCTCACAGGGACAAAGGAAAAATGCAATGCCTTTATCAAGGCATCGGGCCGACATGATGTAATCACCCTTTCGGCAGCCACAGGCCAGGGAACCGAAAAACTGAAACAGATTCTTGCGGACAAACTCGGAAAAACAGATGGATAGCGTCAGACACATGACCCTGGAAAGCTGCCGGCGAATTGTTATTAAAGTCGGCAGCGCAGTCCTATCTTTACCCCATGGGCTGAATCTTGAGACCATTGAGCATTTAAGCCATGACATAGGCACATTGACATCCCAGGGGATTCAGGTGATTCTGATCTCTTCAGGTGCCCTTGCCTGCGGTGTCAAAAAAATCGGATTTTCCAAAAAACCCGATGATGTCAAGGGTCGACAGGCGGCGTCAGCCGTGGGACAAGCGGGGCTTATCCTTGCCTATGAGCAAGCCTTTGAAACCATGGGCTGCAAGGTGGCCCAGCTGCTGCTCACCCGGGATGACCTGGCGGACAGGCAAAGATATCTCAATGCCAGAAACACCATAAACACCCTGCTTGACTGGCGCATAGTTCCCATACTCAACGAAAATGACACCATCGTCACCGAAGAGATGAAATTAGGTGGTAACGACAACCTCGGGGCCTTGATCACCCTTTTAATGGATGCCGACCTCATGATAAATCTCACTGATACCGATGGGCTGTATGATAAAGATCCCCGGGAACACAGTGATGCCAGGCTTATTCCCGTGGTGAACCGGATTACCCGCCAGATGGAACAGGCCGCCGCAGGTGCACCGGGCACCCTTGGTACCGGGGGGATGCTGACAAAACTCCAGGCAGCAAAACGCCTGGCACGGGCTGGTATCCCCATGATCATTGCCCCCGGTAGGCAATGGGGAATCATCTCCCGCATTTTCAACGGTGCCCAGGACGGCACCTATTTTGTTCCCGGTAAAAAACGATTGAACAGCCGTAAATGCTGGATCGCCTACAGCTTGAAGCCCCAAGGAGAAATTCATCTGGACAGCGGGGCCAGCCGAGCCATTCTCAACCGGGGAAAAAGTATTCTGCCCATTGGAATTACCTCGGTGAACGGCGTTTTCAACAAAGGGGCTTCGGTGGAAATAAAATCGGACACCAATCAGGTTCTCGGCAAAGGGCTGGTCAATTATTCTTCAACGGACATCGCATGCATCATGGGCCATCGAAGTGACACAATCTGCAATGTGCTCCAGCTATCACGCCCCTATGCAGAAGTGATCCACCGGGACAATCTTGCAATTACCTACGAACAGGAAGAGGTATCATGAGCTACCAATCAATGGTGGAAACCCTTTCCATCAAAGCGAAAAAGGCCGCCCGTCACATTGCCACCGCAGACACAGACACCAAAAATAAGGTGCTGGCACGAATTGGGCAAAAACTCCACGAGCAGCAAAAGGCCATTTTTCATGAAAATGAACTGGATCTCAAGGCTGCCCGGGAAAAGGGCATGTCTTCTGCCATGCTTGATCGCCTGACCATCACCCACCAGACCCTTGACCAGATGATCCAGGGGTTAAACGAAGTGACTGCTCTGCCGGACCCGGTGGGCAATATCACCCAGACATGGACCCGTCCCACTGGGATTGAGGTTTCCAAGATGCGGATTCCCCTGGGAGTCATTGCCATGATTTATGAATCCCGTCCCAATGTCACCGTTGATGCCGCAGCCCTGTGTCTTAAGGCAGGAAATGCCACCATTCTAAGGGGGGGATCAGAAGCTTTTTCTTCCAACATGATTCTGGCCTCCATTATCCAGGAGGCCCTGGCGGAAACCGGACTTCCCGGGGAAATCGTCCAGATACTGCCCGTCACCGACAGAGAAGCCGTCACCCATCTTTTAAAACAGGAAGCATATGTTGATGTGGTAATCCCCCGGGGGGGAGAGGCCCTGATTCGCTATGTGGTGAACCACGCCACAATGCCAGTGTTGAAACACTACAAAGGGGTCTGCCACGTTTATGTTGATGAGTGCTTTGACATGCAAAGTGCCCTTGACGTCTGCTTTAATTCCAAGGTCCACCGTCCCGGTGTGTGCAATGCCCTTGAAACCTTGCTGATCCACGAAAAGGCAGCCGGCACTTTTTTAGCCCCCATGTTGGCTCAATATCACAAGGCAGGGGTTGAAATCAGGGGCTGTGAACGCACCTGTGCCGGTTTTCCGGAAGCGGTGCCGGCCGTGGAAGCCGACTGGCATGCCGAATATCTGAATCTTACCCTTGCCGTAAAAGTAGTGCCGGACATGAAATCGGCCATGGATCACATTGCCACCTATGGTTCCGACCACACCGATGTCATTGTCACCACCAATGATGCCCATGCAGATCAATTCATCCGCCAGGTGGATTCCTCCATGGTGGGGGTCAATGCCTCCACCCGTTTCAACGACGGCGGGCAACTGGGCCTGGGAGCTGAAATCGGCATTTCCACCTCAAAACTCCATGCCTTTGGTCCCATGGGACTGGAAGAACTCACTGCCACCAAATTTGTGGTGAAAGGCAAGGGACACACCAGGCAATAGAAGGTATACATGAAAGAGGGCTTATTCGGAGGCACATTCAATCCCCTTCACAATGGCCATATACAGGTAATCTCCCACGTAAGGGAAACATTTGCTATTGACTTAATCCATCTGATTCCCTGCGGCATTCCGCCCCATAAGCCCTTTCAGAACCTGGCACCGGCCCGGGATCGCTTTGAAATGATAGAAAACACCCTGCGAGCCATTCCCGGACTGTGCGTATCCGACCTGGAACTGAGACGAAACGGGCCTTCCTTCACCATTGATACCATCCGGCAGTTTCTTGACGAAGCCTCCCCTGAAACAGACCCCTACTTCATCCTTGGCACAGATGCCTTCTTTGACATGGGCTCATGGAAGCAGCCCATTGACATATTTAAAAAAATAAATATTATTCTCATGACCCGGGCCGGAGAAAAAAAAGCAACCAAAGAGATTGCCGCCTTTCTGGATTTTCAGGTCAGCCGGACCTATGAATTTGATGATGTATCCATGCGTTTTCATCACCCTGAATTAAAAACAGTTCATATCTGCCGAACCCCGGAAATTAAAATTTCATCCACCCTTGTTCGAAGCCGAATCAAAAGGAATCAATCCATTCATTTACTGGTCCCCGGACCTGTGGAAGAGTTCATTATAAAAAAAGGACTATATTCATGACCCAAGACCCCACTGCTGCCGGAAATGCAACGCCATTTCTTGCCGCTGCATTTCAACGAAAACCCGAAAAGGTTGTTGCCCTGGATGTCAGGGGACTCACAGCCTACACCGATACCATCATTATCATTACGGCCAGCTCCGCCCGCCAGGTCACCGCCATTGCCGAGCACATTTACATTAAAATAAAAGCCCAGGGACACATGCCCCTTGGCACCGAAGGCATTAAGGAAGGCTCTTGGGCACTGCTTGATTTCGGTGATGTACTGGTCCATGTATTTGACCGGGAATCCGGCGAATTCTACAACCTTGAAGGACTATGGGCCGATGCCCCCAGGCTGGACATTTCTTCCTTTGATAAAAAGGATTGAATATAGACCCGAATATGAAAGAGGTGCGTAATGGAACAGAATAAAAGCGTCAATGCATTGATTATCCTGGATGGATGGGGGGCCCTGACGGAAAAAAAAGGCAATGCCGTTCTCCAGGCCCGGATGCCTTTTTTAAATGAGCTGGAAACCCGGTACCCGGTGACCCGCCTCTCCTGCTTCGGTGATGCCGTGGGACTTCCGGACGGTGTCATGGGAAATTCCGAGGTAGGACACATGAACATTGGTGCCGGAAGAAAGGTTTACCAGGATCTGGTTAGCATCAACCATGCCATCACCGACAAGACCTTCTTTTCCAACCCAGCCCTGTCCCATGCCATGGACCATGCAGGGAGGAATAAAAAGACGCTGCATCTTTTAGGACTGCTCTCCGATGGGGGCGTGCACAGCCATATCAGACATCTCCTGGCCCTCATTGACATGGCCTGGGACAAGGGTATAACCGATGTTGCCGTCCATGCCATCCTTGATGGCAGGGACACCTCCCCCCAAAGCGGTATCACCTTTGTAAAAAAGCTTCAAGCCCACCTTGGGCAAAAAGGCGTGGGGCGCATTGCTTCCCTTTGCGGACGATTTTATGCCATGGACAGAGACACCCGGTGGGAACGGATTCAAAAAGCCTACGATCTCTACACCAAGGCAAAGGGAGCCTTGTTTTCAGATCCCGTTGAGGCCATGGAATCGGCCTACCAGGCGGGGCAGACAGATGAGTTTATCCAACCCATTCACATCACCTGCGAACCTAAAGTATCTCCTGGCACCTTCCGGGATGGAGACAGCCTGATTTTCTTCAATTTCCGGGCCGATCGTGCCAGGGAGATCACCCGGGCACTCACCGAAAATGATTTCACGGGATTTCATCGACAGGAAATTCCGACCATGGCATCCTTTGTGTCCATGACCCAGTATGATGAAACCTTTACCGTTAAGGTGGCCTTTCCCCCACGGCACCTGACCCATATTCTGGGTGAAGAAATCAGTGAGCACAGTCTGACCCAACTCAGGATTGCAGAAACAGAAAAGTATGCCCATGTCACCTACTTCTTCAACGGTGGCAATGAAACGATTTTTCCGGGCGAAGAACGCATCCTGGTGCCTTCCCCCCGGGAGGTGGAAACCTATGATCAAAAACCGGAAATGAGCGCAAACAAGGTGGCCCAACAAGCCTGTGAACGTATCGCATCCGGCGACATTGACTTCATGGTATTAAATTTTGCCAATATGGACATGGTGGGACACACCGGGGTTCTGTCAGCCGCCATCACGGCCTGCGAAACCGTGGACCAGTGTGTCAAAATGGTGGTCCGGGAAATCTGGAAATCCGGTGGGACTGCCATGATCACAGCCGACCATGGCAATGCCGAACAGATGCTTCATGCCGATGGCTCCCCCCACACGGCCCATACCTTGAACCCGGTCAAATTCATCCTGGCAGGGGAAAATTACCGGAACACCGCTTTAAAAGAAGGCATTCTCGGCGATATTGCCCCCACGGCCCTGAAGGTGTTAAATCTTCCCGTCCCCGGGGAAATGACCGGCACCCCCCTGTTCTGATATCACAAACCCAGGGGGAACCCTCACCCTTCCGGGCAGTAGTGGAGGGGGAAAGCCATCTATCCAATCCAATCCAAGGAGGTCCCATGGAAGACATTCTCATTGATTACATCACCGGTAAACCTGTTCCCGACGTGGGAGCCGAAGGCAGTCGCCAGCTGTTTGAAAAAATTCTGGTGGACATCAAGGGGTTTTCAAAACAGGAAATCCGGGTGGACGAACCCATCACCGTTACCTTCCAGGGCCAGCCCTACCATTCCACCCTTGATCTGGTTGTATTCTGTGAAGATCAGCCCTTCATGGCGGTGCGATGCATTGCAGGTTCCCTTGGCTCCTATGAGCGGGAAATTCTTGCCGGAGCCAGGCTTGTGTATGATCACCAGATCCCCTTTTCGGTTTCCACCAACGGCATAGATGCCCTGGTAAGAGATGTTATCACCGGCAAACCTGCAGGAGAGGGCATGGATGCCGTTCCCACAAGACAATGGGCCGTTGAACATTTACAAACCATGGAAAAACAATCCTTTCCTGAAAAGAAAAAGGAGCGGGAAATGATTCTGTTCCGCTCCTATAATATTGAAAAAGATGAAAATGAGTGCGACCAGTAGAGGGGGTCAGAACCATCCCTTTCGTTTGAAAAAAACAAGCAGAGCACCGGCCAACACAACAAGCACACCCCAGAAAACAAAATAACTGTATTTATAATGCAGCTCCGGCAGGTATTCAAAATTGGTTCCATAGATGCCGGCAATGAAGGTAAGAGGAATGAAAATGGCGGCAAATATGGTCAGTACCTTCATGATGTCGTTCATGCGGTTTGCCATCACCGAATTATAGATATTAAGCTGGTCCGTCAAAAGATCCCGGTAGGTATCAATGGCTTCCGTGGCCTGATTAATCAGGTCCTGGAGATCTTTTAGAAAGGGAATGGTCTGTTCTGCAAACAGCTGACTGTCAATGCGAGACATATGAAGAATGGCTTCCCTGGCCGGACGGATAGACTTGCTCAAATAATTGATTTCCCGCTTGAACCCATTAATTTTTTCCATAATGGACGGGCACTGCCCAAAGAGCACCTCTTCTTCAATGTCTTCAATCTTCTCTCCGATGAGCTCAATGGTGTAGATGTAATTGTCCACCACCGTGTCCAGAAGGGCATAGGCAAGATAATCCGTCCCGGAAGCCCTGATCCGGGACTTGTTTCTTCTGATCCTCTCCCGGACAGGATCAAAAACATCTCCGGGCTGTTCCTGGAAAGTCAGCAGAAAATTTTCCCCGAGCACCACGCTCAATTGCTCGTTTATTATCATTTCAGAGTCCTCATCATACCGAATCATCTTCAATACAATGAAAATATAGAGGTCAAACTCTTCAATTTTGGGTCGCTGTCCCGTGTTCAAGATATCCTCCATTACCAGGGGATGCAGGTCAAATACCTGTCCCACATCCTTGATAATTTCGGTGTCATGAAGGCCATTTATATTGAGCCATGTGACAGTATCCGTTTTTTTTAAATGCGAACCATCTTTGATGTCTGACAGTTCCTTCTCCGCCAGGCTCCCGGCATCGTAATCAATTACCCGGATTTGGACTGAATCCGTTTTTTTCTGCCCAATGAAGATTAACGAACCGGGACTTTGGCCTTTGCTCTGATGACGCTTCTTTAGAAAACGTGCCATGGGAGTGAGCCTCCTTTGGAACCCTGGTGGATACAGCGGGACTTGTGTTGGGGTCAGGCTTGGGATCTTAACTATTTTATTATAAATAATATCAAGCCTGGTCCCGTTGATCCACCCATTTTCATGGCTGGCCAAGGTTGTGACAAGCCCCTTGTTTTAAATGATTATCCCCTGGGAACGTCTTTACCGCAATGCTTGCAGACAGTGGCCCTATTTTTTATGATCTCGGCACAAAAAGGACATTCCCTTGTATAATGACGGGCATGTATTGCCTTTACCGCCTCGGCGGTGGCCTCCTGGAGCAGTGGTGAGGGAAATTTATGATTGACAATGTGCTCAATGGCCTCTGTGTCTGCCAGTTCCCCCACCATTTCAGCAGCTTTATGTCTTACCCTTGCAGGTTTAAGGGGGTCCAAAAGCACTTTAAGAATTTCATCCCAATCTTTGGACATATAAAAATCCGTCAACATGGAAAATCCCACCTTTAACGCCTCTTTTTGGGCATTCCTTGCCACCAGAGCCTCGGTGTCCAGTTTCTGACCGGTCCCACCCATGGGACTGAACACCGGCATATAATCGAAATGATCATTTCCAGGCTGATTGATGCAGCGGTAGGAAGCGTGATACTCCATGGTTTCCTTTAAATCTTCCCACCCTTTTTTATAGCTGGGACACTCATCATTAAAACACACAAACAAATATGGGGTTCCCCATCCCAGGCCGTCACTGAAATTTATTTCAGGAACTTCCCAGAGATCCATCTCAATATTGCAATGAGGACAGCAGGGCTTTGGCATATCCAGAATTTTCTGGAGCACTTCCTCTTTGGTTTCAAAAGCCATATTAAATCTCCTTTTTATATAACACACGCGTCCTGACGGACACAACGAAACATGAAAATACGATACAGATAACCACAATACAGGCTGAAAAATTCAGATTAGAAGCTAAGACCCGGGGGCTACATTGTCAATGAAGCAGCAAAGGGAACAAGTTTGATTCCGGACTTGGTCGCAGGGCGCATTCTCCAGATAAAACATAGAAAAATCAAAAATCCGACTTGAACAGATCTTCTGATTCCGTCAAAACTTTAGAGCTGGGGGTAACCTTTGTGGGGACCGTTCCCTCCTTGAAACACTCAAAAAGCGTTTCAGCAGAGGCGGCATTGGGTAAAAGCCCTGAAGCAGCATCAATTTTTGCAAATACAACGCCTTCGGGGGCATTAAAGGTACGAATGGGCTTGCCCTCCAGCACACCGGCCATGTACCCCAGCCATATGGGGCTTGCCGTGCGGGAGCCTGTCTCTCCTTTTCCCAGGGGGGCTTCATTGTCAAATCCCACCCAAACGCCGGTGACATACTCCGGGGTATAACCAAGAAACCAGGCATCATGAAGGTTATTGGTGGTACCGGTTTTGCCGGCAGCCGGGCGTTTCAGGGCCTTGACCCGCCATCCGGTGCCCGAGGTCACCGCGCTTTCCAGAATACTTGTCATTATATAGGCCGTACTCATATCAATGACTTTTTCCCTTTTGAGCGCCGCCTGCTCAATGATATTGCCGTCCCGATCCAGAATTTTGGTAATAAAAAGCGGTTCAATGCGATACCCCTGGTTGGCAAAAACTGTGTAGGCCCCCACGATTTCCAGAAGAGACGTCCCGGAAGAACCAAGGGAGATGGAAAGATCCCTGGCAATGGGGGAGGTGATACCAAGCCGCTTTGCATAATCGAGCACATAATCAATGCCAATATCCTGGACAATTTTCACCGTCACCACATTTCGTGACTTGACAAGGGCATGACGAAACAGGGTGGGACCATGGAAGGTATCTTTATAGTTGTGGGGCTTCCATGTGAAATCTTTCTTGGCATCGGTGAACACCACAGGAGAATCAATAATTACGCTTGCGGCCGTATAGCCTTTGTCAAGGGCCGCCGAATAGATAATGGGCTTAAAACTTGAACCTGGCTGACGGCGTGACTGGATGGCCCGGTTAAACTGGGAATCTTTATAGTCTCTTCCCCCGATCATGGCCTTTACAAGCCCGGTGCCGGTTTCTATACTCAGCAAAGCAGCCTGGGCAAGGGGCTCCTGCTCCAGAGAAAACACCCAGCGCTTAGCTTTTTCATCCAAGGTAACCACCCGGACGGTGATAACATCCCCGGGGGAAAACACCTGTTCTGGACGGCTGATTTTCTTCTGCCAGGGGGCCAGCTTTATGTTGGGGGTTCTTGCCCATTGAATGTCTTTTACGGGTATAATTCCATTAAAATCTCCCACCCGGACCAGGGTATTTCTACTCTTTTTTTCAAATCCCGTGACCACTCCCTGGTACACAGCATCAGGTACCGGGGTTTCCTTGTGCATTTCAGCCGCAGCGGCCCGGCAATAGGGTTCAATGGCATCCGGTGCCAGGGTTTTAATGGGCCCCCGGAAACCCTGACGTCGATCGAGTTCCACAAGGCCCTTTTGCACCTCTTGACGGGCAATTTTCTGATACTCTATATCCACGGCGGTGTATATCTGAAGCCCCTGCTCGTAAAGGGCGTCTTCACCATATTTTTTAACCACATATCGTCGGACATGCTCCGTGTAGCAGGGCACCTTTTCAATGAACCAGTTTTTCCGGGGCTGAATATCCAGAGATTTATTGATGGCCTCGGTGGCGGCCACATTGTCAATGTAGCCATCCTCTTTCATACGGTTAAGCACATAAATCTGTCTCTGACGGGCACGGTCATAATGACGGAATGGTGAATATTTGCTGGGGGCCTGGGGAAGACCTGCCAGCATGGAAGATTCGGCAAGATCAAGATCCTTTGCATGCTTGCCAAAATAATTTTCCGCAGCTGCTTCCACGCCATAGGCCCCATGCCCCAGATAAATCTGGTTGAGATAGAGAAACAAAATCTCATCCTTGGAAAAATGGCGGTCAATGCGATGGGCCAGAATAGCTTCCTTTACCTTGCGTTCATAGGTACGCTCCGGGGTGAGAAAAAAAGATTTAGTCACCTGCTGGGTGATGGTACTTCCTCCCTGGACAATGGCTCCTGCCTTTACGTTTTTAAAAAAAGCCCTCAGGATGCCGACAAAATCCACTCCGCCATGCTCCCGAAACCGGGAATCCTCAGCGGCAATAAAGGCATTTTTCAAGTGTTGAGGCATTTCATTCAACGGAATAACAATACGTCGTTCCCGAAAAAATTCGCCTATTTTTCTGCCGTCATCGGCAAATACCGTTGTCACCGTGGCTGGACGGTAATCCTTTAAACTGTTTATCTGGGGCAAATCCTTGCTGATATAAAAATAAAATCCAGCCCCGGCGGCGCACACAAGTACGCCTGTGGAAAATACAAGTATCAACATCCATTTGAACAGGGTGGCAAAGAGACCGGAGGGACTCTTTTTTTCACGCTGCTTTCGTATTTGTGAGGCAGATCTGTCTGGTCTGATTTTGTCTGTATCTGTCATTGATCCCTGCTGTTTTAATAGATATTATATTCAAGTTTTTAATTCAAAGAGCTTGGCCATTAAGATGGGTCACGCGTCAAAATTGACGGGCCAACGGGGTCAGGCTTGTGTTATTGCGTCTTTTGACAACCGCCTGTGTTTCAGAAAATTTTAACAAAAGCCGCAATAACGCAAGCCTGACCCCACCGCAAAGTGTCCCATGTTGTGAGCAAGCCCTATTTTAATTTTGGCGTATGCCGGATCTTAAATCCATTGTGAGTACTTATCAGATAAAAAAGACCATGGCAAGCAGGGAACCTTGGATGATGGTTGGGTTATGGCATGGATAACGCTGCCTTTGGGAAATTAAGGAATTCAGTCTCTTTTCCCCCTGTAAAAAAACCATGAATCCAGCCCACCAAGCCTATGGAAACCGCTTGCAGAATATGAAAAAAGTTTGACATCTTCCGGGTAAAAAGTTAAGAATAAAGGTTTTATGAACCAGAATAAAGGAGAGACTCTGATGATAGAGCTTGATTTCAAAAAAACCGGTGGTCTTATCCCTGCCATTGCCCAGGATTTTGAAACAGGTGACGTCCTGATGCTGGCATACATGAATGAGGCATCATGGAAAGAAACCCTTGCTTCGGGCATGGCCACTTATTACAGTCGATCACGCCAATCTCTGTGGAAAAAGGGTGAAACATCCGGTCACGAGCAAATTGTCAAGGAGATCCGAATTGACTGCGATAACGACACGGTGCTGCTAAAGGTGGAGCAGAAGGGAGGGGCAGCCTGTCATAAAGGGTATCGCAGCTGTTTTTTTAGAAAAATAAGTGATAAAGACACCATTGAGATTGTCGAACCCATCATATTTGATCCCAAAAAGGTATATAAATAATGAAAAACATTCTAAAACTGGGCATTCCCAAGGGAAGCCTTCAGGAGGCCACTGTGGCCCTTTTTCGTCGCAGCGGCTGGAAAATCAACATAAACGGCAGAAGTTATTTTCCGGACATCAATGATGATTCCATTGAGTGCGCATTGTGCCGCGCCCAAGAGATGTCCATTAATGTGGAAAGCGGTGTCATTGATGCCGGCCTGACAGGAAAGGACTGGATTGCAGAGCACCAGTCCGATGTCCATGTGGTGTCCGACCTTGTCTATTCCAAGGTCAGTGCCAGACCTGCACGGTGGGTTGTTGCCGTTGCCGGAGATTCCCCCATGAAGGCCCTGGAAGACCTCCAGGGCAAAACCATTTCCACGGAACTGGTTCAGTTCACCCGTCGTTTTTTCAAGAAACGTAACATTGATGTCAATGTCAAATTTTCCTGGGGGGCCACCGAGGCGAAAATTGTTTCAGGCCTTGCCGATGCCATTGTGGAAATCACCGAAACCGAAAGCACCATCCGGGCACATAATCTCAAGGTGATTCACGAAATCATGCAGACCAACACCCAGCTTATTGCCAACAAAAAAGCTTGGGAAAATCCGGTAAAACGAAAAAAAATTGAACAGATTGCCCTGCTCCTCCAGAGTGCCCTTGTGGCAGATAAACTTGTGGGACTTAAAATGAATGTCCCGGAAGACAAAATGGAAAAAATAATTGCCCTGCTGCCCAGCCTAAATGGGCCCACCGTGGCATCCATTTACCAGTCAAACTGGTTCTCCGTTGAGAGTATTGTGGACGCCGGTGTCACCAGAGATCTTATTCCGGAACTCATCCGGGAAGGTGCAGAAGGCATAATTGAATACCCCCTGAACAAGGTACTGTAAAAATGAAACCCATCAAGGCGGCCCGGAGAACCCGGGAAATTACCCCGTTTATTGTCATGGAAATTCTTGAAAAAATTCATGAAATGGAACGAAACGGTATAAATGTGATTCACATGGAAGTGGGAGAACCCGACTGCAACATCCCGGAATGTGTTCAGACTGCCACAGCTAGGGCGTTCTCCTGCAATGAAACCGGGTATACCCACAGCCTGGGGGATATCCGCCTGCGCCGGGCCATTGGGGATCATTACCAAGAGCGATATGGTGTGACTGTGGACCCCGGCAGAATCATTATTTCATCGGGCACATCCCCCGCCATGCTCATGCTTTTTTCCGCCCTGCTCAACCCCGGCGATGAGGTCATTATTTCAGACCCCCACTATGCCTGTTATCCCAATTTCATCCGCTTTGCCCAGGGGGTACCGGTGAACGTTCCGGTGTTTGAGAGCCAGGGGTTTCAGTACACCCCCGAAGCCATTGAGGAAAAAATCACAGACAAAACAAGGGCCATCCTGATAAACTCACCATCCAACCCCACAGGCCAGGTCATCAGCCTTGATCGCATGAGACAGATCCATGACCTGGCCGAAAAAAGAGACATCTGCATTATCTCCGATGAAATTTACCACGGCCTGGTTTACGAAGGCGGAGAACACTCCATTCTGGAGATCACTGATGACGCTTTTGTGTTCAACGGATTTTCCAAACGCTTTGCCATGACCGGCCTGCGCCTGGGATATCTCATTGCACCGGAATATTTCATCCGCCCCCTGCAGATTCTTCAGCAAAATTTTTTCATCTCGGCCAATTCGTTGATGCAGATTGCCGGCGCAGCTGCCCTGACAGATGCCCATGAAGAAACCCGGGCCATGAAAGAAAAGTACGATGAACGCCGCAAATACATGATAAAACGCATCAAGGCCATGGGCCTTGGAATATCAGTGGAACCCACAGGCGCTTTTTATGTATTTGCCAATGCAAAACACATCTCCATGGACTCCTATGCCCTGGCCTTTGACATCCTTGACAAGGCTCATGTGGGTGTGACCCCGGGCATTGACTTTGGTGCCAACGGTGAAGGATATCTTCGCTTTTCCTATGCCAATTCCATGGAAAATTTAAAAGAGGGACTGGATCGCCTGGAGACCTATTTCAAGGAATCCTCATGATTATCAAACAGGCCGAATTCATTAAAAGCGCCACCAAACCCGCCCAGTTCACGGAACCTGTTTTTCCGGAAATTGCCTTTGCCGGAAGATCCAATGTGGGCAAATCCTCACTGATCAACACCCTGGTGAACCGTAAAAACCTGGTTAAAACCAGCTCAAAGCCGGGGTGTACCCAGTTGATAAATTTTTTTACCATCAACGAAGGAATCTCCTTTGTGGATCTGCCGGGATATGGGTATGCCAAGGTTTCCAAAACCGTTCGGGCCCAGTGGGGCCCCATGGTGGACAAATACCTTTCCGTCAGAAACAATCTCATGGGGGTAATCCTGCTCATTGATATCAGAAGAGATCCCGGCAAAGAAGAGTTTGAATTGATGGACTGGTTTGGAAAACGTCATATTCCCTTTCTTACTGTCCTGACCAAGGCCGACAAACTATCCCGAACCAAACAGCAGCAGCGCCTGGCAATTTTAAGTCGTAAACTGGAAAGACAAAGGGAGGCGCTCATTGCCTTTTCATCCAAAACCAGACAGGGAAAAGACATTGTCCTCAACGAAATAACCGCCCTTATCTCCCCTGAGTCCCCGAAAGAAGAAGGCCTTGCAGAACCTTTGTCATCCCAGACCATTCCCGGGGAATCTTGCAGAACAGAACAAGGAGACACAAATGGAAACAGCTGAAAACAGCGATTTCAGATCGGGGTTCATTGCCATTATCGGTGCCCCCAATGCTGGCAAGTCCACCCTGTTAAACCAGATCATCGGCCAGAAAATATCCATCACCTCAAAAAAACCCCAGACCACCAGAGACAGGATACTGGGGGTGGTGGAACGTCCCCAGGCCCAGATGGTGTTCATGGATACCCCGGGGATTCATAAAGCCAGCTCACTTCTCAATCGCAAAATTGTGGATCAGGCCCTTGCCGCCGTTCAGGATGTGGATGCCATTCTTCTTTTGGTGGATGTCACCTCCGGCAAAAAAGAATCCCATACCCTCATCATTGAACAACTTGCAAAAACGGGCAAACCGATTCTTCTGGCGCTTAACAAAATTGACCGTATTGAAAAAAACAGGGTACTGCCACTCATTGAAAAATATTCCCCCCTGCTAGATTTCAAGGCAATTATCCCCATATCCGCAAAAAATGGCACCCACATGGACGCGCTGCTTTCCGAACTTGAGGGGCATCTGCCCAGGGGAGCCCGGCTTTTTCCCGAAGACACCCTGACGGACATGACAGAAAAATTCATTGCAGGGGAAATGATCCGGGAAAAAATATTTCGACTGACCGGCATGGAAATCCCCTACTCCATTGCCGTGTCTGTGGATTCTTTCAAGGTAGAAAAAAGCCTCATCGAAATCCATGCCAGTATCCATGTGGACAGAAATTCACAGAAGGGCATTATCATCGGCAAGGGGGGTGCCATGCTCAAGAAAATCGGTACCCAGGCCAGAAAAGACATTGAGCGTATGACCGGCTTAAAGGTACTGTTGAAACTCTTTGTAAAGGTGAATAAAAACTGGAGCCAAAATGAAAAGGCTCTGAAGGAATTCGGGTATTAATTTATGATGGACATGTCCTACTTCTTTTCCCAAGATGAGACCTTGCTCAAAAAAGAAAAGAGCAAGGCAAGGGAACTGCGAAACAGCCAGTGGTGGAAGCGAAAGAGATCCCAGGGCGTCTGCTATTATTGTGGACAAACCTTCCCTCCAAAGACCCTGACCATGGATCACATCGTCCCCATGGCCAGGGGGGGGAAATCCGTCAAGGGAAATGTGGTTGCCTGCTGCAAGGGCTGCAACTCAAAAAAGAAACAGATGCTGCCGCTGGAGTGGGAAGCATACATGAAAAGCCTTTCTGTTCCAGAAACCCGTTATCAATAAAGGCTTTTTTTGCCCTCCCTTTTCGTCTTCTACCCGAAAAAAAAGAAAGGCTTGGTCACAACATGGCCCACTTTGGTTTGGGCTTGGGTAGCCACCAATGTTGTGATCAGGCCTGAAAAACACAGCCCCACAGCCCTGAAAAGCGCAATGGAATAAGCCATGGGACGCAACTGCAACTGCTATTTTTTGCGATTACACAACCGATGCACCGTCTGAGCATGCCATTCCCCGCGACCGGAAAATGTGGGCTGATTAATCTCCACCAGATATTTTGCAACCTGATCAAATGTGGCACCCTTTTCACGCATACTCTCAATGATCTGCATCACTTTTTCCCGGGGCAGAATGCCATCAACGACATCAGTCGGGGCCGCAGCCACAGGCTCATGGGTTATAATCGGCTGCTGTACCGCCCTTGCCTTATCAGCTCGGGGACGCTTGATGACTTTAATTTCTTTTTTAGCCTGCTTTGTTCCGGTAACACGGGGCATTTTTTTGGAAGGTTCAGATTTGGAAGAATCTACTTTTTTAATAAAAGCCCTTTTCTCCGGCACCGGTTTTTCCCGGGAGATAATTTTGGATTCCTGGAGAAAAAGATCTGAAGGGTCCTCCTGGGACAGATGCTCCACAGGCAGATCATTTTCACATGGCGATGATCCCATTACAGATTCCCCATGCCCTTGTCTGATATCTCGCACACCTTTATGAAAAGGGGCATCTGTATTGCCGATATTTTCTTTTTCACAGCAGTCTGTCGGCATACCCGGTTCAACCGGATATGTCCCGGAGACGTGCTCCCGATCTGGAGTGGAATAATCCTGGAATCTTTCCCCCGCCATGGCGGTGGAGCGAAGATATTCTAGAATTTCTTCCAGGGCATCGGCTTTTCGTTCCTCTATGAGAATTCGTCTCTGCTGTATATCCACAAGCCGCTCCTGGTTTTTCAGAAAACCATCAAGCACATCCAACGCCCTTTCTGCAAAATCATCATTCAGCACGGGAATATCCATCTCCTGTACTGGGTATTTTGCAGGAGAATTGCTTCTGGTAACACGTTTCACATTACCGCCCCGGGGATTTTGATACCCTCCCGGATAGTTGGGGGGCTGGTTATAATGTGGGCTTGTATTATTGTCAACGCCACGCCTGGTTTTGGGGGTGCGTTTATCCTTCTGTCCTCCCCTGAGGCTCTGAAGAAAATCGTTCATATAAAAACTCTCCTTACTTCTTTTTTTACGCGACGCGATACGCCGTTTTTTTCTGTGTTCATTAACGATATCTAAATAGATTTTTTATTTTAAGAGATGTGGTACCAAAATTTACAAAAAAAAGGTGCCCTGCAAACTCAAGTCTTTCTTTATCTATAATTTAATCCATTATGTCAAGATTTTTTGAATGGCGCATCAAAAAGAGCAAAGCTTGTGCTCATAGGCGTCAATCAGTTCAAGGGCCTGGTCACGGGAGGTAATACCAGTAAGATTTCTTCTAAAATGACTGCATCCGTCCCATCCTTTTACAAACCATACCAAACGACTTCTCATCATCCGGCAGGCAACCGCCTCTCCAAATCCATCCACACAGGCATCCACCAGACGTCGCATAAGATCAAACTGCTCGGCCATCAAAGGTATTTCCAGTGGTTTTCCAGCCGCCAGGGCCTCTATCTGGGTGAAAATATATGGATTACCCATGGCGGCTCGCCCCACCATCACCCCATCACAGCCTGTGGTCTCCATCATTTGTATGCCGTCATGGGCTGTGAGGATATCGCCATTGCCTATGACCGGAATGGAAAGTCGCTGTTTTAACTTGCGAATTAAGGCCCAGTCGGCAGTCCCCCGGAAGGCCTGATGCGCAGTGCGAGGATGAATGGTGATGGCATCCACACCGCAATCCTGGGCCATGGTGGCAATGTCAAGGGCCTGGTCACCGGAGCTATCCCAGCCGGAACGAATTTTTATTGTCAGGGGAATGGTAAGCACCTTTCGCACAGCCGTCAATATCCGCCGAGCATTTCCTGCATCCTTCATCAAAGCCGCGCCAGCGCCGGTTTTAACCACCTTTTTTACACTGCAGCCAAAATTGATATCCAGGATATCGGCCCTGCCGGAACTGCCTATCCTATCAGCGGCATGGGCCATGGCATGGGCATCTGCGCCAAAAATCTGAACGGAAAGTGGTCTTTCTTCAGAAATGGTTTTAAGAAGATTAGCTGTTTTCGACGAATCATACAAAAGTCCCTTGGCACTCACCATCTCGGAGGAAACCAGGGACACCCCACAGCTTTTTACAATGCGGCGAAAGGGAAGATGGGTTACACCGGCCAGCGGGGCAAGCACAGTGTGTCCCCGCAACATCAAGGAACCTATTTTCATAACACACACCCGTTTAATCAATCTTTGTTTCTGAGCTGTTGATATCGGGCAAAGGATAAGACGTCCCCTTCCGTCCCTTTTTTTTCATCCTTTTTTCCTGGGAAATCCTCCTCCGGCACGAGATCCTTCTCCTGGAGTGCCAAAAACTCCTCGTCAACAGGGCAGACGACCTTTTCCATCCGCATTTTCTGACCGCTCATAAAAAAAGAGTCCCCATTAATATAGTCGGCTTTCAGAATCCAGGAGACCACCTGCAAAGGAATTTGGAGCATCAAAAGTTTAATGACAAACCAACCGTTCTTTATATCGGGCCGGATATGTTCAATGCGTGCGAAGGTTACGGGCTGATCATCGACGTAAATCAATATGATATCATTTTCCAAGGGTGTATTCCCCCATTTCAAGTAAAATTAATTTTAAATCGATTATAATAACACACCATGATATAAAAAAAAACCATAAAATGCTGGCCCGGCTTTAACTCAATGTTCAAATTTTGGCCTTGGTCACACCATGGACCACTTTGGAGTGGGGCCATAATTTCAGGTTTAATGAACAACCCCAACGACGCACAGCACGATGAAAACTTAATGTTGACGTCTTATTAACACATAGGGTTTGAACTATCATACGACCTCGTGGTATATACCCAACCTAAAAATGGGCAAATCAAGCCCTTCGATATCATCCCATCACCATATAAAATAAAAAAATGGGGATTGATCACAACCTCGGCTATTTTTAATACCCGGCGCTGTGATCACCCACCCAAAAAGGACGCCCATGATACAGAAACTATCTTATGTTTTAACACTTACAAAAACCCAGGCCGCCGCTGGTTATTTCCAGGCAGTGCCCCAGGCTCTTTCACTTCTGGATGACATACTAATACGTTTACAACAATCTCCCATGGACAGTTTTCTCCACCGGGCAGCCCTGGATCTTGTTTCCGATATTCCATCAGAAAAAATCAAGACCCATATCCACCAGGCAAAACAGCACAATGATTTGATCTTGCTGGCCCTTCTATGTGAAAAACTTCTGCTGACAGGCGGCATGGGAAAAGCCAGGGATTATTTTTCTGAACAGCGCATCAAAGAACTGGCAGAATATTCCCCTCTTATTCATCTGCGATGGGCGCTGGAACCCAACCGACGACTTCATGCCCAATGGATTAAATTGTTCGGGGACAATATAAATAACCATGCGCCGCTTCCCCCGCCAACAGAACCCAAACTGCCCCTTATATGTGCCGGTGAATGCCGCCCCCCTGTAACAGATGGCCTGGAAATAAAGGAGATCCATAAATTTCATATTTCTTCAGACACCACGCAAACAAATTGTTCAGCAAAAAAAACCACGGCAACGGCCCTGGAAAAACTAGCATCGGCAGGGGTCTTTATGGAGCCGGAAATGCGCCATCAGTCCAGCTTAAGTCCCATTGCACTGCTTCGAAAATGGCAATTCAATACCTGCACAGAAAACGGCCGTCATCAATTTAACCTGTCCGGTACCCAGACAAGTTATGGCAAGGGCCTGACATTAGATGATGCCAGGGCCTCACTTTCCATGGAAATCGTGGAAAGATGCGCTGCCTTCGTCTCTGTGACCGACAATCAGGTAGTGGGGACAAAAACCCCACTTCCTTTGATTTACGGCTCCGCCTCCACCCTGGAAAACCAGGACAAAACCATAATACATCCCCGGGAACTTGCCCTGGAGGTACAATATCGGGATGAACCCCTGTATTGGGTGGAGGCAGTTCGTCCCTCCCACCAGGAATCGGAAAAAGTGTGGCTACCTGCCCAGGCCCTGTTTCTTTTTCTGAATCTTGATGAAGTGGATCTTTTTTCCGGACTGGGTTCCACCGGACTTGCTTCCGGGAATACGCTGGATCAGGCTAAAGTATCTGCCCTTCTTGAAGTAGTGGAAAGGCATCAGGAAAGCACGGTTCCCTTTGATCCTGCCACCTGTTTTCGTCTGGTGGCCCGGGAGGATCGCCTGGCTGCCCTTCTGGAATCCTATCGCTCGCTTGGCATTGATGTATTGTTCCAGGACATCACACCGCCATCTGGCATTCCCTGCTGCAAGTGTTTTGTAAAGGGCATAGACGGGGTCATTCACAAGGGTACTGCAGCCCATTTAAATGCCCGCAAAGCCATAATATCCGCCCTGACAGAAACCCCTTACCCGTTTCCGGAAAGCCTTCCTTCCCGGGATTTCAGCGGCGACTATACACTGGTGGGATATGAAAATCTTCCGGATTTCACCACCGGCAGTCCCTCGTCGGACCTTGCATTGCTTGAAGCATTGCTCGTATCCTGGAAAACCCCGCCTTGTTACGTGGATATAACCCGAAAGGACATACAAATTCCTGTGGTCCGGGCCATGGTTCCAGGAATGGAAACAATGGGAGATTTTGATCGTTTTTCCAGGGTTCATCCAGACCTGTTCATGAATTACCTGGCCCAGGGAAAACAAACAACATAATCATATCATAACAGCTACTTATACAATAAAAACAATAAAAATCAAGATTCCATAAAAATTTATTGACAATGAGGAGACAAGCGGATAAAGTAAATTCCGTAGAAGATTGAGCGCTCGCTCAATGAAGCCCCGTGAATTATACTTTCATCCTTAAATATTCTTTAGTAACTTGCGTTCCTTATAACAGCAGACGTTGAGCGAATGTAAAACACAGATTCAAGTTTTTTTTATTACTTTTTTGTTCTGAAAATTCCGAGAATATCGTTAAATAAGTGCAATCCTGTCCCGGTTGACCAAGTGCTTCCATGGGGGACTGACATCAAAATCACAGCACCCCAAAGGCATAATTTAAGTCTATGGTTGTCGTCGATGAAAGGGGAAAACCACACCATTTTAAAATGTGGAGAACCCTATTAACATTCAACGGAGGAAGAAAAGTATGGCAGAAGCAGGTGTTTTTCAATCCGGCAGTTCAATCAAAGAAGAAAAAAAAGCAGCGGCTCCAGGCGAATTAACAGCCCGCTGGGGGCAACCCTTGACCGGAATTATTTCGTTTGTCTGTTTCACGGTAATCGCCTGGATATTGTGGTACGTATTCAGTGATCCCAGAGGTCCAGTGGGTTCTTTTCCCTATCCATTTGTCATGTACCTTGCCATGATGATCCTGGTGGGACTTTACCAGCACATGTTTCTGGGTGACTGGCCCTTTGAGAAGTTACCCCAACCCGCCCGGGGGCTGGTTGAAACCATTGTCAACCTGGTAGTGGTGTGGTTTATCATCCACATCGTTTTTTACAAAATTTTGGGTCTGGGCTTTAATTTTTTAAGCCAGAGTAACCTGGAAGCCCTGGCGGCTGCGGGCCTTACCGGCAAAATTGATCTGGCCACCATGGAAGCCAAACATTTTGCAGAAAGTGCTGTGGTCTGTTTTGTGTTGATCGGTTTTTACAGCTATCCCTTTGTCACCATTTTATTTGGTAAATGGCCCGTGCGTCCCAGTGACCTTCCCCAGCCCCAGGCAGGATTGACAGAAATCGCCTGGTGCTCCTTCTGGACACTGATATTCTACACGGTTCTCATCGTTCCCTTCTGGGGACTGGTTTTTGGTAAAGCACTGGGTGCATCCTATGGCCTGAACACCCCCTGGTGGGGCGGTATTGCTGATTTTACCCATCTTCACTGGGTATTTGGCTGGTGGGAATGGATGATCGTCATTCTTTTCATGACCGCCAATGTATGGCGCATGAAACCCTGGAGCATCATCACCCTGCCCCAGCCCTGGAAAGGCATTGTATCCTTTATTATCAACGTCATCCTTGGCTACATCATGGCACTTATCTGCATCCGCATTGCTCCTTTGTGGCTGCCCCATGAAGTCATTCATCACCTGAAAGAAGCAAAACCCCAAGACGCAGAACTCCTTCGATTCCTATGGTACCACTCTGCTGAGATCGCCGGTTTTACCCTGATCCCCTTTCTTATCTGGCACCACTATTTTGATGATATGGTTCCCATGGCGGACAAAGACTCCTGGGGTGCCTTCTGGTTCAGAACCTTTGGTGTCCTGGTCTTCTGCGCCATCAACTACATTGTATTCTATTATGTCGGCTGGGGCGAATGGGGCCTTGGTAATCCCCACTGGGAACACAAATTCACCCATGGTGAATCCCTGATATGGAACTTCTGGTGGATTATTCCACTGCTGTGGAATGAATGGTTTTTCCACAAATGGCCCTTTTACACCCACGAAGGTCATTGATTTAACTTTCCACTCAGCGTTTAATTGATTCACACCGCCGGTCTGATCGTTTCAGACCGGCGGTTGTATACGCCTCCCCCTTTTTTATTTCATTACAAAAGGAAAATTCATATGTCTGATAAAAGCGTTTACTTTGATATCCTTACCCCTGTTCACTTCATCAGTCGTGCCGCATCTGTATACGATGATAAAATCGCAGTGATATATGAAGACAAACAGTACAGTTATACGGAATTTTATCAACGGGTGAATCGTCTGGCAAGCGCACTTAAAAACGTGGGCATCGGCAAAGGCGACAAGGTGGCCTTTATCTGCCCCAATACCCCCCCCATGCTGGAAGCCCATTTTGCTGTTCCCATGATCGGGGCCGTCCTGGTAAGTGTCAATATTCGCCTGTCCGCCGGTGAACTTACCTATATTATTGATCACTCCGATGCCAAGGCCCTTTTTGCGGACAATGAATTTTCAAAAGTGCTGGTACCGCTGATCAAAGAGATCCCCAAGGTGCATACCTTTGTCAACATTTGCGATATCAGTGAAGACAGCCCCCTTGACGGCATGGAATATGAAGAATTCCTGGGCACCGGCTCCCCGGAACCCATGGTCCCCGACGTGGATGACGAATATCAGGTCATCAGCATGAACTACACCTCCGGCACCACTGGACGTCCCAAGGGTGTCATGTATCACCACCGGGGGGCGTACATGAACGCCCTGGGTGAACAGCTGGAATTCGGTGTCAACAGCCACTCCACCTATTTATGGACACTTCCCATGTTTCATTGTAACGGCTGGTGTTTCACCTGGGGCATCACCGCCATGGGCGGTACCAACCTGTGCCTTAGAAAAGTCGTTCCCGAAGAGATTTATCGCCTGATTGAGAAAAAAAACGTCACCCACCTGTGCGCGGCCCCCACCATTCTCATCGGCATGTCCACCTATGCCACCCAGCAGAACCTCACGCTCGGTCACCGCCTGGAAATCATGACCGCCGGTGCACCCCCGGCTCCCACGGTGATCCAGAATATGGAAAACATTGGCGCCAATATCACCCAGACCTATGGACTGACAGAAGTTTTCGGTCCCCACAGTGTTTGCCAGTGGCAAAACAAATGGAACGATCTGCCGACGGAAAAGAAAGCCCAGATCAAAGCGCGACAAGGCGTTCCCTATATTGTTGCCATGTACATGGATGTTGTGAACCCCCAGACCATGGAACCGGTGCCAAGGGATGGCGAGACCATCGGAGAAATCGTCATGCGGGGCAACAATGTCATGCTGGGCTATTACAAAGATCCCGAGGCCACCGAAGAGGCCTTTAAAGGCGGATGGTTTCACAGCGGTGATCTGGCCGTCATGCATCCCAACAACTATGCCCAGATCATGGATCGGAAAAAAGATATCATCATCAGCGGCGGCGAAAATATCTCCACCGTAGAAGTGGAAAATGTGCTCTACCAGCACCCTGAAATCATGGAGGTGGCGGTGGTACCCGTCCCCGATGAAAAATGGGGTGAAGTACCCAAGGCATTTGTGGTTCCCATGCCCGGAACCACTCCTTCGGCCGAAGATATTATTGCCTTCTGCAAGGACCGCATCGCCCGGTTCAAGGCCCCCAAAACCATTGAATTTGGTGAGCTTCCAAAAACTGCCACCGGTAAGATACAGAAATTCAAACTCAGAGAAAAAGAGTGGAAGGGTCGTAAACGCATGGTCAACTGATACAGGGGACATTATGCTTGATTTCCCTGCCTCACTTTTCACACCCACCTGCTTAGGCCTGGGTACCACATCGTTCAGGTATCATAATTTATGAGCAGGATGGAACGCATAAAATCCGTAAAGAAAAACCTCCCGGCATCATTTTTATCACCGTCACCCCGAAGAATCACCGGGGTGACGGCCTTTTCATATAAACGATCTTGTCGGCCTGCCGACACAACGAATAATGGGTCGTAGACACGGAGCCAAATGGCATTATGCCGTCCCCCGACGGGCAATGTGCCCGGACCGGAACCGTAGACGGCTCAATTGGCCGGTTCCTATTGCCCATCGGGGGGCTCTGCTGAGGATGCCCGGAAGTTTTATTTTCTAACAAAAAAAACCCGAATCATTTCGGATGATGATAAATCTCAAAGATTTTTTCATGGGCTAGATAACGGTCTCTATGTGCATCCAGTAGATATCGTTTGATGGCAAGGAGCCGATCTAAAATCTCGATTTCAAGTATATCTCTAAGTTCTTTTTTCCCCTGGACAATTTCTTTTTTCAACATTTCTTGATTGCGTTTCACCCCATGATAGGCCTGGGATTTAATGCGGATACGCATCTCCACCAGGGCATTTCGTTTTGCATCCTGCTCACCTCCCAGGGCCGCCACTTCGGGGATGAGATCCGCAAAATGGGTAACGGCAATGATATCCTTTCCGGCAGCCCAATACCCCATCAAAAATTCCGGTTCCAGGTCCTTGTAGTTCTGCAGAGGCATGTACATGCGCCGCAGATGGAGCAGCACTTTTTCCGTTTTTTTACGATGACCGCCGATGATGACAGACCCCCCGACTTCGGCCTTTCTTACCCCTTTTGTCCAGGGAGCGCCGGTGATGCCAAAATCATTGCACAGGGGAATTCTCAACAAGGCTGACAGGGTATTAAGGGCCAGGGCATACCCCGCCGAAGGCCCCCCCACATTGTAAGAGGCAGACAGCAGCTGGTGGTGAATGGCATAGCGTTTGAGAAAATCCTCAAAAAGCCCGGCAATATTAATATCCCCTGAAAGCTCCTGCAGATAATTTTTCACCATGGTCAGGGCCTCCCTTGCCGACTGCCTTGTCATCTGCACGGCAAGATCCATCTGGGCCGCGCTGTCCGCCGGAGAAGACACCGCCCCCGTCACCAGAATATGTTCCTGTTTCAGACGGCTGGTTAAACTTGTGGCAATGGGTAACAGAATGCCCGTCATCTCGTTGGCACCCACCCCGATGATAAAGCCCACCTGGGGTTCCTGGCTGAGTTCTGCTTCCAGAAACTCGTTGAGCTGCACATTGCCCTTACGCACAGGACTCTGGGAAATTTCCTTGCGGGCGGATTCCAGATGGGATTCGCCTATGGGATACTCTTTTTCACTTTTTATGCGCTCTGCCAGCTTTAATATGGTGGCATAGCGCCTTACAAAATGAATGGGGTCTCCCTTAATTTCCGCCTTGAGCAAAGGCGGCGCGTTCATGGCATCCAGTATCCCCATGAGGGTTTTAAAATTAAATTTAATAAAATTAATTTTATCTATTTCCGATGAATCCTGAAGATCCCTCAAGTTCATGAGCACCTTGTATTCGGTGGAACAAAGCGCAATGGCTTTTTCCGTAAAGGATGAAAAATCCGCCGGGGTATTGCAGATGCCCTGGGCGGTTTCAATGATCCGTTCCACGGAAATCTGCCGACCATGACTGATGGCGGCAAACTGTTTTTTGATAATATCGGCAATGTCCTTTTGCCGGAGATGCCCGGAAACCTCCAGCACCTTCAGGCGTTTGGAACGAATCAGGGCCGGGTCCAAAATATCCAGTCGATTGGTAGTCAAAACGGTGAACACCTTGTTCAAGGGAATTTCACCATCAATGAGGCTTAAAAACTTATTGGTCACCGCATCGGTGGGGGCACCCCCGGATGGGCTTCGCCGGGGGGCCAGGGAGTCCCCTTCATCAAAAAACACCACCGCAGGCGCAATCATTTTGGCAATGTCGTATACCCGATCCAGGTTGGTCACCACCCCGTGGATGGGGTTGCTGGGGTCCTGAAGGGCCGCAGGGCTTGTGGCAATGTCATGGACATGCTCGCTTTCACTCAACCAGGTACGCACCAGAAAGGTTTTACCACTTCCCGGGGGACCTGTGAGCACCACGCCCTTGTCTTCACTGACCCCATAGGTGAAACAATTATTAGCCATTTCACTGAACTTATCTTTGATGTTGCCCACATACTCCTCCCAGGGGGCATTTCTGTCCATGCGATCCACCACTTTTTTATACAATTCCCCATACACATTCCGGGCCACCAGCTGAAAGGCACTCCTCACCAGAAAGGGGTCATCCAGCATCTCCGGTGCAAAGGCTGATTTCATATCTATCACCGATTCCACCAGTTTGCGAACATAGGCCGGGGTTACCTTCAAGCTACGTTCCCGGAAAACCGCATAGATTTTTTCCACGGTGCAATTCAGGGGGCTGGTCTTTCCTCCATCGTCCATGGTGAGATTATGTCGTCTCAATTCCAGCAAAACAATCTGCTTTAAATTTAAGGGGTTCATCCAGTACTCAGACACATCAATGATTCTGCCTTTTTCCACAAAACGCCGATAAATGGACGGATCAAACCGATGGGCCTGGTCTGTGGTGGCCACAATAAAACAGTCCCTTGTGCCGCTCATGATCTCATCAAGGACAATATTGGCGGTGTCTATAAGGGAACGCTGCTGGCCGGAAGCCCCCATCTCCCTTGCTTCGGCCTTGCCAAAGGCGCTGTGGGCCTCTTCCACATGGCGGATGGCCGTAACCCGTGGATGCCCCATGGCCTTTCTGAAAAGATTGCCGGGTTCACCTGCATAGGCGGTCTGGTAATCATTGGGAGTAATGGTGGAATAATCAACCACAATACCCCGCTCTTCAAAGTGGGTGAGGTTTTCCATGATTCTCTTTTTAAACATGCGGTTCACCAGGGGAATTCTGGACAGACGTCGATAAAATCGCCGGACCCGTCGCAGGGCAATGGCCATGGCAAACTCCGGGTCCACCTGTTCCAGACTGGTAAAAATTCCTTGCCGGGCGAGGATCTCATCCCGTTTAACCCGCCAGTCAATGCTTGGAACCACCTCGTCCCTGAAAATAATTTTATCCAGGGCTTCCTGCACCGTGGCGGTTTTGCCACTGCCGCTTGATCCCTCCACCAGCAGCAGGGGGGCCTTGGGCACATCCTGCCCGCTTAGATACTCTTTTCTGATATGGGCTCTGTATATTTTTTCAATGATGCTTTCCACCTCCACGGGCACATGGATATCCGTAAGATGGGTGTCAAGAACAGCCAGGAGATATTTTCGTTCCGCCGGGGTTAATCCTTTTTCAATGATTTTATTCCAGGACTTTGCCGGATGGGTTTCGCCGGAGTATTTGAATCGCTTTTTCCAGTCCGTGAGGATGTCCGGATCATTTAACACATGCATGCGCCTGTTTTTCCGCCGCAGAAAGAACAGTCGCGAAAAAAAAGCTTTCATCCACTTAAATACCCGGTAACCGGGCTGATATTGATTCAACCTGGCCCTCATGAACGCCCGTGTCTCATGTGACCAGGAATCTGCCAGGGCATCAATGCGCTTTATCTGTGTTTCAGGAAGACGAATATGGGTCTTTTCTTTGGTCAGCCGCCTTGGCATGGCACCCCCTCCTATTGTTTATCCGATGGATTGACAGCTTCCACCGGAAGGGATGAACCCGCCTCTGAAGGCAGAGTCAGGCCGGGAGAAACCCGACTGTCATGGATTACAAAGGTTTTTTGACCGGTCTGGTTTGCATAGGCCGTGGCCCACTTCTGCTGGGTTAAAAACTGCAGCAGATCCGTGCTGATACCCTGCCCTTTGCCCCCCAGGGCATTTTGGAGCGAACTGATGCTGTCCAGATAGGCTTTGTACAGTTTACGAATACGATCAGCCTCCTGGTCCGCAGCATAATTGGCCGCCTCGGCAATGAGTTCCCTTCTCTTTTTCTCTTCCGTGGCCTCCACCAGCTTGTCCCCAAACCTGGTTTCCCGGAGCACAAAACTGACCACCTCCATGCCGTATTTTTCTTCCAGGGTGGGGCCTTTTTCATTGATGGGGCGAGATTTCAACGCATTGAAGATTTTCTCTTTTATCTGTTCCCGGTCACTAATGAGGCTGTTGACCTTCTGGGCCTGGAGAATATCCTTGACAATGCCGTCAAAATCCCCTTGGAGCAGATCCCGGGGAGAAAGATTTTCAATGGCCCAGGTTTTCAAGTTATTGATGCGGTAGGTGAGCACCGCCGAGGTCCACAGGGCCACATTTTCCTTGGAAATAATGCGCATGGGCTCCATGCTGGCACCAAGGTAAAGGCTCTGGTTCATCAGGGGCACATCCTGTTCTATGCGGGTGAAAAAGGGCAGCCTGGCATGCCATCCCACCTGGGTCACCGCTTTTCTTGTGCCGTCTAACTGCTCGATGACCATGGCATAATTGAGTTTTACCTTGTAGATCACCCGGGTGGAGTAAATGATGGCCACCAGGCTGTAAAGGGTTGCAAAAACAAAGAATAAAAACATGAACCTGCGAACAAAAATCCCCACCCGTGCCCGTTGGAGAAAAATGGGGACAGCCTGTTTATCCGTCATGGTGACTCCTTTGCAAAAGGGTTAGCATATCTGTTGTCGCCACAGACCATCCCGGAAAATATGGTAATCGGGTAATTGATCACAGCAGCGGACAGTTCATTACTTCTCAATTTGACTCAAAAGAAAGGCAGGAGGTCAAGTTTGCCCTGGCGGCATCCTTGTGATTTTTTTATCTTTATGATTCGACCCTGATAAAACCCATGTCCCTTGCGCAGAAAAAGACAGGGGCATGCATTACAACTCTGACACTGATGGCCCATGGGCGCTAGAAAAAAACTAAAATGAAGAATGCTGGAAACGAGTGGGACAACGTGGCAGAAAGGATAAACGCGTTATTATAATATCTTTAATAAGACAATAACCCAAACAGCACAATGGGTCAAAAGTTTTTTTAATTTTCAGTTAGTGACAGAAAAGGCCCAAGAGTACAAAGCGAGGCTTGATCACAACGTGGGCCACTTCGGGATGGGGTCAGACTTGCATTATTGGCTCTTTTGTTTCATTTTACTTTTAAACCCAGGTGTTTGATAAAATCACAATAACACAAACCTGCCCCCGTTGGCCCATCAATTGTGACGGGTGGCCCGTGTTATGACCAAGCCCAAAAATTCAATATTGGGGGCAATACTTTGGACACGAGGCAAAATAGGCATCTGCCGCCAGTTTGTATGCCTCCCTGTCCCGGGCCTTCAAGAGTTTTTTCAGGGGCTTTCGACTGTTTTTAAATGAGGGGCCGACATAGGCCCAGAATCCCTTCATGCGGCCTGTCACATGCACAGGGCCAAAAAACTTATCCGAATAGGTGTAAAACAGCTCGTCGTGGAAGGCTTTGATGATGTCAACCTCTCGATGGTGATCCCAGGAAAGCCCCTTGATTCTAGCGGGCAGAAAAGGATCCGCCAGTACTCCCCGGCCGATCATGAATTTGTGTATCCTTGGGAAACGATCTTGAATTTTCTGGAATTTATCCCGGGAGGTGATATCTCCGTTATACACAAGGCAGTGGTCAGTGTGATGGCTCACCCGTTCAAAGGCATCAATATCGGCATCCCCCTCGTACATCTGTATCCCGGTTCTGGGGTGAACAATGATCTCTTCCAGGGGATATTTTTCAAACACCGGCAGGAGCTTAAAAATTTCATCCTTATCCTTTCTTCCCAGTCTCACCTTCACCGACAGCTTGCACACCCCGGAGGAAAAAACATCATAAAGAAGGGCATCCACCATATCCGGCCAGGGCAGCATGCCTGAACCCCGTTTCTTTTTAGCAATCTTGGAATGGGGGCACCCCATGTTCCAGTTCATGGTATCGTATCCATAGTGGGTGAGGTGTCGGGCCATGAAAATAAAATCTGCTGCCACATTGCCCAGAATCTGGGGAACCACCGGGAGATTGGGGTTGTTTTCAGGTAAAAGATCTTTGATGCGGGCAGGTTTGAGACGCTGCTCCCCCATGGTGGAAACAAAGGGGGCCAGGGCTTCGTCCAAGCCTGAAAAATGATTGGTATAAATTTCTCTAAAAACCGCATCGGTATACCCCTGTAACGGAGCCAGTATTAATTTTACGTTCATGTTCTTCCTTTTATTTTTAACCTTCAAAGGTAAATATTCGGCCAGCACCCCATATTCACCTGTTTTGCTCTGCTTTACATAGCATTCGCATGCTACACAGCCCCAAACAGGCGAATATGGGGCACTGTCAAAACAGTCATAAGAACAAGCCGAATATTTACTTTTCAGATTATATTTTATCAAATCTGATTCTAATTCCATCCCCTTTTGATTGCCATCAAATTTCGATTATGCTCAATAGTTTTTTTGTTTTTTATCCCAGCCTTGCCAATAATACAAGACTGAGCCCATGGCAGGGCAATCTTTTCATTGTCTGGCCAGGTACTTCACTGACCAAGCCAACTAAAATAAAACGCTACTTCCCGGTGACCAAATAAAATCCCTTGACAATTCAAACCAAAAAATAGAATATGAATTCTAACATTGAAATAATAATGGAGAGTATGCAATGGATATTTCAAGAAAAGAACGGGATGATTTAAGAAGACAACGGGAAATCATGGAGGCGGCTCTTTCCATATTTGCCGCCCAGGGCTTCCATGGTACCACCATGGCCCAGATCAGTGAAGCCGCCCAATATCCCCTTGGAACCATATATAAATATTTCTCCAGCAAAAAACAGATTTATCATGAGCTTGTCATGGAACGGGTTCATAAACTGGGGGATATTCTCTATGAAATCAGCATCAAACCCGACCTTTCCCCCACTGAAAAACTGAAACAGTTTCTGTTTGCCAAATCAAAATTTTACCGCACAAACAATGAATTCATCCGCATTTATATATCCGAGCGCAGCACCATTGATTCGGTCCTGCTTCCCAAGCTCAATGAAAAGGTCAACCGGATGAATGACAAAATGGTATCTCTGTTTCAAAAAACATTTGAGCAAGGGAATAACGGTGAGTTCAAATCCTATCCCCCACGGGAGATGGCCCTTTTATTCACGGACATTGCCCATTCCGTGTCCTGGTCGTCCCTATTTGAAGCGGATGATGAAGAAAGCCACCACAAAAGACTTGAATTGATTTTTAATATATTTTTGAACGGCGTTGCCGGCAACAAAACCCCACAGGAGAATTAATCATGGCACAACACATCGCGGACAGACGGGACCAGGACTTTGTAATTCATGAAATGCTCAATGTTGCAGATCTTTCCAAACATGAGCGATTTGAAGATTTCAACAAAAAAACCATTGATATGGTCATCACCGAAGCCCGAAACCTGGCCATTAAAGAGATCCTTCCCACCCAGACAGATGGGGATGAAATCGGTTGTATCCTCAAAGACGGGCAGGTCCATGTACCGAAATCCTTTCACAAACCCTACAAACTTTTTTGTGAAGGTGAATGGGTGGCCATGTGCGATGACCCCGAATATGGCGGACAGGGCATGCCCAAGGTTCTTGCCATGGCAGCAGGGGAAATGTTCACCGGTGCCAACTGCGCTTTTATGATGTACCCGGGACTCACCCATGGGGCTGGCAAACTTGTGGAAGAATTCGGCACCGAGGCCCAGAAAAAAACCTATCTTGCCAACCTTTACACAGGCAAATGGGGCGGAACCATGTGCCTGACTGAACCCGAAGCCGGTTCCGATGTGGGCGCTTTAACCACAACAGCTGTCAGAAATGACGACGGTACCTTTTCCATCACCGGCAATAAAATATTTATCTCGGGCGGAGACCAGGATATGGTGGACAACATCGTTCATCCTGTACTGGCCCGCATTGAAGGAGCTCCTGCCGGCACCAAGGGAATCTCTCTGTTTCTGGTGCCCAAGTACAAGGTAAATGAAGACGGCACCCCCGGGGAATCCAACAACGTGGAATGCACCGGCATTGAAAAGAAAATGGGCATCCATGGTAACACCACTGCCTCCCTGTCCTTTGGCGCCAAAGGCCCCTGCATTGGCGAACTTCTCGGGGAAGAAAACAAGGGCATGAAGGCCATGTTCGTCATGATGAATGAGGCTCGACTGGGTACTGGTATGCAGGGATTCGGCTTTGCCACGGCATCCTATATCAACGCCGTAAACTATGCCAAAGAACGGGTCCAGGGAACGGATCTTTTAAAAATGTTTGATAAGGAACCCCAGTCCGTGTCCATCATCAAACACCCCGATGTCAGAAGACAGCTCATCAACATGAAGGCCTATGTGGAGGGCATGCGCACCCTGCTCTACTACACCGGGCTGCTCTTTGACAAGGTAAACCTGGCAGAAGATGAAAAGAAAAAGGCCCGTTATAAAGGACTTATTGAGCTTTTAACCCCCATTCTTAAAGCCTATTGCACGGACAGATCCTTTGAAGTCTGCGCCCAGGGCATCCAAGTGTATGGCGGGTATGGATATATCCGGGAATATCCCCAGGAACAACTGCTACGGGACTGCAAAATCACCAGCATTTACGAAGGTACCAACGGCATCCAGGCCATGGATCTCCTGGGCAGAAAACTTGGTATGAACAAGGGCAGGCCCTTTATGGATCTTCTGGGTGAAATGAATAAAACCATCGCAGCGGCCAAGGAAATCGACTCCCTTGTGCCCATGGCGAAAAAATGTGAAATTGCCGTAAATCGCCTGGGCGAAGTGGCCATGCACATGGGTATGGCTGCCATGTCGGAACAGGTACTCAATGCCTTTGCAGCTGCCCACCCCTTCCTGGATGTCACAGGCGATGTGGTCATGGCATGGTTTCATCTGTGGCGAGCCGTGGTGGCTGCCCCCAAAATTGAAAAGGCCAAGAAAAAAGATGTGGCCTATTACCAGGGCCAGGTGGCCACCGCCGATTATTTCATCACCTGCCATATTCCCACCACACTTGGCAAAATGAATGGCCTGACCACCAATTACACACCGGTCATGGAAATTCCCGAAGAGGCTTTCATCGGCTAATCCTCCCATATTATCCCCTCTACCCTCCCCGCTGTAAAGGGGAGGGCTTGACTATCTTTGTTAAGATCTAAAATCCGGCCATAGTCCAATAACAGTTTGTATTTAAATAAAAAGCCTCTCAAAACAATCTCCACAACAAATACAATCCCCCGCCTTTATTTTAAATAATGTTCAGTTTATAAATCATATTTACTTTATAAATGCATCAAGCCAAAAAAAGTCTTTGACAAAATAAAGAATATTCAATTATACATCATAATCATGGATAGACTGAGCGCTCGTTAGGAAAGCAAAAATAATTCTTATCTCCGTAAAATTTTTATATTTTTTCTAATCATGCGCATTAGGCTGGGACTTGATGTTGATTTGTCATTTTCCCCCACATAATTACGTTGCTGAATCTGCATATCTGAAATTTAAAAACAGATAAAACAGGTGACGGTCATCTTCCGTTAACTGGCTCCAATAAAAGATAATCACAGGCAATATTCATTAGTAACGACACGCTGTCGCAACCGGTATCCCAAGGAGAGAACATATGGCCATGGAAAATCTGTATAAAGAAGTCATGGAAATCAACATGATGGAAGACGATAATAACAAAGAAGCTACTGCAAAGGCATTCTTTGAGAAATTAAACTTCATGGAACTTCCTGAATACTTCAACTGGGCTGAAGAAATTTTTGAAGGTTTCCATGTAAAAGAGCGTGGCGACCACACGGCCCTGCTGTGGACGGATATCGCAACCAAGGAAGAGGCATCTTTTACCTATTCCCAATTTGCTGCCAAATCAAACCAGTGCCTCAATGCACTGCGCGGTGCGGGTATCAAAAAAGGGGATAATATGTACATGATGAACCCCATTGTTCCCGAAACCTGGTTTGCGACTTATGCCTGCGTCAAGGGAGGGCTTGTCAATGTCCCCACCGCCACCAGCATGACCATGCGAGAGTTGCAGTATCGCTTTGAGTCCTATGCACCGGATTGCATCGTATGCGCCGAGCAATTCACAGATCTCATGGATGAAGCCCTTAAAGAAACCGGCAGCACCCCTAAGATAAAAATCGTACTGGGTAACAAAGACGGATGGGTAAGCTATTCCGAACTTGAAAAACAGCCGGAAACCGCAGAAGCTGCCAAAACAAAATCAGACGACGTCATCTTCTGCTTTTTCACCTCCGGTACCACGGGGCTGCCCAAACGCGTGGGACACACCGCCACATCTTATCCATTGGGACATCTTTCAACCTCTGTTCTCACCGGCATCCAGCCCACGGACGTTCACCACAACCTAAGTGCCCCCGGCTGGGCAAAATGGGCCTGGAGCAGCTTTTTCGGTCCCCTGAACGTGGGTGCCACCGTTGCAGGTTTTAACTTCACCGTTTTGGATGGAAAACTCTATCTTGAAGCCATTGAAAAACATAAGGTCAGCATATTCTGTGCGCCCCCCACCGCCTGGCGAATGTTCATCAACATGGACATGTCCAAATACGATCTGTCTTCCCTGCGTCAATCTATTGGTGCAGGCGAGCCCCTGAATCCCGAGGTTATCACCCAGTGGAAAAAAGCCACGGGCACCGAGATCCGTGATTTCTACGGCCAGACGGAATCCACCGCCATGATCGGCAATCCCCCATGGATGAAAGGCAAAATGAAATCCGGCTCCTTTGGATACCCCTCATTCATGTACGATGTGGCCCTGGTTGACGATGAAGGAAAAGAGATCACCGTTCCGGATGAGCCTGGCCACATTGTTGTCAAACTTGACAAATGGCGCGCCATCGGCCTGTTCACCGAATACATCGGAAGTCCCGAAAAAATGGCATCGGTGTTTGTGGATAATTACTATTACACCGGAGACCGGGCATCCATTGACACCGACGGATATTGGTGGTTTGTGGGCCGTGCCGACGATGTCATCAAATCTTCTGATTTCCGGGTGGGTCCCTTTGAGGTGGAAAGCGCCCTTGTGGAACATCCCTCTGTTGGTGAAGCCGCAGTCATTGGCTCCCCTGACCCCAAACGTCATCAGCTGGTCAAGGCCTATGTAATTCTAAACAAGGGGTTTGAACCTTCAAGGGAACTGGCCCTGGAAATTTTCCAGCATACCATTGACATCCTTGCCAAATTCAAGATTCCCAGAATAATTGAATTTGTTACAGAGGTTCCCAAAACCATCAGTGGTAAAATAAGACGTATTGAGCTGAGGGAAAATGAAGTTGCCCGCAAAGAAAAGGGTGAAGGTCCCGCAAGCAACGAATTTTTCTACTGGGATTTCCCGGAACTGAGTTCCAAGAAAAAATAAAATTGGTATATCACGCCCCCTGCATCAGGGGGCGTTTCTGCTTTCAGAATTCAGCTTCAGGGTCAAAGGGCATTTCAATCTCCACTTCACTACCTCCGGTGCGACTGATCTTTGCATGGGGATAACGATTGCGGAACACATGGATCATTTTCCTGTTTTCTGCAAGCACAGTGGCGGTGAACCGTTTATACTGATTCTCCTTGGCAATGTTCTCCAGGATATCCAGAAGTTTTGAACCAATCCCCAGACCATGGATCTCTTCCTTGACCAGAAAGGCCACCTCTGCGGTTTCCCTGTCCACCTCAGCATAGGAACCGATGGCGATAATCTGTTTTCTTTTGCCAAGCTGGCGAAACCCGATGATGGACATGTTTCTGCGATAATCCACACTGGCCCACTGTCCCTGGAGCATTTTCCGTGAAAACACCTTGCGCTTGTGGAAGAAACGATAGTAAATGGTGTTTTCCTGGAGGGAATAGAAAAAATGCCGGGATTCAAATTCATCCGACGGCAGAAGCGGTCTGAAGCTGATGTTTTTCCCCATGGGCAGGGACATGGAATAATGATAGTCGTCCAGAAAAAGAAGATCCTGACTGGTGGGGGGCAATTGATCGGGGAAGATATACCGCCTTTTCTTTGCCTCTTCAATAAGTTGCTGACGAAACCGTGGATGGGCCACCTGGGCAAGCTCCATGACCCGCTGGTAGATACTTTTTCTTCGCAGTTCCGCAATGCCGTATTCCGTGACCACAATGTCAATATCCCCCCGGGTGGTGGCCACACCGGCCCCCTCACTTAGATGGGGAACAATGCGGGAAACCTTTCCATTCTGGGCCGTGGAAGGAATTACAATGATGGAAAACCCGCCCTTGCTCAGTGCACTTCCCCGGATAAAATCCACCTGATCTCCAATACCGCTGTAAAAAAGATACCCCTTGGAATCGGTACATATCTGTCCGGTGAGATCCATCTCCAGGGCCGAGCTGATGGAAATAAAATTATCATTTTTCGCAATCACATTGGGATCATTGACAAATTCTGAGGACCTGAAATAAAACATGGGATTATCATGTACATAGTCGTAAAGCTCCTTTGATCCCATGCAAAGGGAAGCAACTGCCCGTCCCGGCAGGTAGGACTTGTTGCGGTTGGTGATCACCTTTTTCTGAAAAAGGGGAAGCAACCCGTCGGTGATCACCTGGGTATGGAGCCCCAGATCCTTTTTATTGTCCAGAAAAGAAACCACGGCATTGGGCAAATGCCCGAATCCCACCTGGATGGTGGCCCCGTCATCCACCAGCTGATTAATATAATGGCCGATGCGCTCCACCACATTATTGTTTTTCACCTGGGGAGGCATTTCCACCACCGGTTCCTGGTGCAGCACCAGAAAATCAATCTCATCCACATGGACCAGACTGTCACCCCAGGTTCGGGGCATGTCCGGATTTATCTGGGCAATCACCGTCCTTGCACTCTGCATGCCAGCAAGGGTGATATCAACGGATATACCAAGGCTGCAAAAGCCGAACCGGTCCGGAGGACTCACCTGGATAAGCGCTACATCCAACCCGATTTCCTGGGAATAAAAAATCTGGGGGATCTGGGAAAGATACACTGGAATATAATCAATTTTTCCTTCAAAGGCCGCCTGACGCATGGATACGCTGATAAAAAACAATTTAAGACTGAAGCGGTTTAAAAAACCCTCGTCATCCATATGTTTGGCAAATGAAGACGAAAGCATCTGATACACCACGATATCCTGAATCCGCTGGTCATCCACCATGGCTTTAATCAATTGCTGGGGTTCACCACATCCGGTGCCGATAAACACCCTGCTTCCATTGTTAATATGCCTGACTGCATTTTCCGGTGTAAATACTTTTTCAGGACAATATGCCATGACATCCATAATTTTCTCCATGGGCCCTGTAACAGTTCATTATTCAAGGCCGGGTTTCTTACTTAATCTAAAAGAACAGGTTTGATCACCAAATAATATTCTTCACGCCCTTTAATATCCGGACGTATTTTAAAATACAAAGCTGATATCATTCAGGAATCAAACAGATCCCTGAATAATTTTTCTGGCCGGAATAAGTCCGGTGGCTGCCGCAGACACGATGTTTCCCGCCACACCCGGACCATCACCAGCCACAAAAATTCCCTTTATGGCGGTTTCCAGATGATTATCGGTCTCTATCTGGGTGGCAAAAAACTTAATCTCCGGGGCATAGAGAAGGGTTTCATCATTGGACACCCCGGGAACCACCAGATTAAGGGTTTCAAGCCCCTCAATGAGATTGGATAAAATCCGCTCGGGAAGAGCCATGGCAATGTCCCCGCATACCACATTGGTCATGGTAGGCTCAATATAGCCCTTTTTTACACGATTCCAGGTGGAACGCCTTCCCCTTTTAAGATCCCCAAACCGCTGGAGAATGGGTTTTCCTCCCCCGATGATGGTGGCCAGTCGACCAATGGATTCGCCATAGGCCTGGTTGTCCGTCACCGGTTCGGTGAGCACCACTTTGGAAAGAAAGGCAAAATTGGTATTGCTGGATTTTCGGTTGGTGTAGGCATGGCCGTTGACACAGACAAAATCCTTGTAATTCTCCAGGGAGATAAATCCCCCCTGATTGGTGCAGAAGGTTCTGGTCTGATCATCATAGGTGGTGGTCTGGATAAAAAAGGTGGGATCGTAAATGATATTGCAAAGGTCATCCATGATGTCGTTGTGTACCTCCACCCGTACCCCCACTTCAATACCCCGCTGGGAAAGGTCAATACCGTGCTTCTGGGCAAGATTTCCCACCCAGTTGGCTCCGATGCGGCCGGGGGCCAGGATGACGTTGTCGGTGAGATATTCCGCCTTGTCCGTGATGACCCGGTTCACCCGCCCCTTGTCAACCCCCACATCAATCACGGTTTCCGAGGTATGTATGATCAACCCCTTTTTCTCAATATATTCTGCCATGTCAGCAATGTACCGGGGCAGATTATCACTTCCCAGGTGTTTTTGTTTGATGAGCAGCAGATCAATCCCAAATCGTTTGGCATCCTTTCGAATCTCCCGGGCCGCTTCCATGTTGGTGGGAAACACCGGGCCATCCATGCCAAAACGGGTGAATATGGTTTCCGTTTCGTCAATGAGTTCCTGGGCGGCTCTCTGGGACATGAACTGGGTAAGATCTGTTTTACCCAGGCGGGGAATAAAATTTAGTTTTCCGTCTGAATAAAGACCTGCGCCCCCGACGCCGGAGAGAATATTGCACGGGGTGCATCCCACACACTTTTGAAGGGTGTGATTAGGACATTGTCGGGACAGGGGTGCCTTGCCCTTCTCAATCATCAATACCTTCAAGTTGGCATGCTCCATGAGATAATAAGCAGCAAAGAGGCCCGCTGGCCCGCCCCCTACAATAATAACATCATATTTCATTTTAAATTCCAAGGTTTAATTCATCTTACCACATTAAAACCATTTGGAGGCTTGATCACATAGTCCCCACTTGGGAGTTCATTGTTGTCACCGGCCCCTTATTATTCTAATTGCAAACCTTTCATTTATACACCCTTTGAAGTAAATGTCAAACAGATTAAAACAAACTCAGCCCGGACTGTACCATGGTAATGCAATGTATTTTAAAAAAAAACGACCCTGCCACGGGGGCAAGGTCGCAATTAAACAAAATTTTAATCGTCCATCAATGAACCAGAATGGGCATACCCATAAGCGGCCAGATAACAGCCACGGAAATCCCCACCAGGATCATAAGAATAATACTTGCCGGAATACCGTATTTAAAGAACTCACCAGTGGTGAACTGTTTGGAATCATAGGCGATGGCATTGGGCGCCGCCCCCACCAAGAGCAGAAAGGGCATGCCCGCCGTAACCAGAGATGCAAACACAATCACCTCCGGGGAAACACCAAGATAGGGGGCAATAACCAGAGCCACGGGCAGTGATATGGCAATGGCGGCAACGTTCATGATAAAGTTGGTCATTATCATGACAAAAAAGGCGATGCTCATGACAAAGACAAACCAGTGGGAATTCTGAAACATGGTCAGCCAGTTGATGGCCAGCCATTCTGCAGCACCGGTTTCCCAGAGACAGAACCCGATGCTCATGGCACCGCCAAAGAGGAGAATAATATTCCAGGGAATGGATTCAAGGTCTTTTAAATCAAGAATACCAAGGACAAAGAACAAAATGGTTGAAATAAGAATAATAGCCGTTTTATCAACAGGTTTCAGCATGGGCACAAAGGAACGAAGGGACATAACGGCAATGCAGGAAAAAATAATAATCGCTGCCAAAATTTCATTTTTCGTCAGGGGACCCATCTCTGAGCTCAGGCGCACCGCTTTTTCTTTCAATCCGGGAATGCTTTTCTTTTCCGGTTTGAAAAAGATCATGAAAAATCCCCACAGGACAAACACCATGATCCAGCCAATGGGAAACATGAAAAAACTCAGATCAAAAAAGGAAATTTCCCTTCCCACGATATCCTTATAAAAACCCAGGGCCACGGCGCCCCGGGCGGCACCCAGCAGGGTTATAATGGAGCCAGCACCCGCCACATAGGCCATACCTATGAAAAGCCCCTTACCAAACCTTGTGGGGGTATCATCATCGGCATACATGTGATAGATGGTGAGCAGCAGTGGATACATGGTGGCCGCCACAGCTGTGTGGGCCATGATGTGGGTCAGGGCCGCCGTCACCACAAAACATCCGAGATAAATCATGGATGTTTTTTCCCCCACAATGGAGAGCATTTTATAGGCCAGGCGTTTTGTCAATCCGGTCTTGGTAAAAACCATACCGATAACCAGGGAAGCAAAAATAAAGAGCACCGATGGGTCCATGAAATCTTTAAAGGCCTTGTTTGCCGGACGGACCATAAAAAGCACCTGTAACACACCAATGGTCAGACTGGTGACCCCAATGGGCACCACTTCAAAGACCCACCAGATACCCGCCAGAAGGAAAACCGCAAGGGCTCCCTTGGCCTGGGGTGCAAGGAGAAAATGTTTACCTGTGGGGTCCACCGCATCGGGCCAGGCTGGACTGAAATTCACCCCAAAGAATAGGACCAGCCCCAGGATCAGAAAAAAAAGTCGTTTCCAGTCAATTTTTGAGCCACTCTGGGCCAAGGTTTGTGTTGTCAATTTGTTATCTCCCGATATATTTCTTTCACATTTGCAATGGATGAAAATTCAAATGGTTAAGACAAGTCGTACACCTATAGTGTCGTGTTTAATTAATACGTCAAGGACTACCTTTTAACGCTAAGGATCACCATCCCCGCTGTTTGATTATATTGTCAATTTCCGCCTTTCGAATACGATCCTCGTGGCGCATTTTTATACCGTGGGCCTCTTTAATTTTCTCTTCGAGCAGATCGGTATCCGCAGGTTTTAACAGAAAATCAAAGGCCCCGAGCTTCATCCCTTTGATGGCGTTGTCCACAGTGGCCTGGCCGGTGAGCATGATCACTTCGGTGAGAGGAAGCACTTTGCGAACTTTTTTAAGAATCTCAAGGCCGTCAATCTCAGGCATCTGCACATCCAGAACCACCACATCAAAATCAATTTCTTCCACAATTTCCAAGGCTGCTTTACCGGAAAAAACAGGGGTTACGGAAAAATCTCTCAATTCCAGCCGCTGGGCCAGGGTTTTAGCGAAATCAATTTCATCGTCCACGATCAATACTTTAATTTTCATTTTGTTTCCCCATTTCTAATAGTGAATTATTATTTTGTTGTACTGTCCTCACCGGCATCACCACCGGCCAATTCTTTTTTAAGATTTATTTTTTCATAGGCCTGTTTCATGGTTTCGGCCAGCAGATCAATGTCAGCAGGTTTCTGGAGATAGGCAAATGCACCCAGTTCCATGCAGGTTTCCTTATCTTTTTCGGTACCATGACCGGTGAGGATAATCACCTCAATGTCGGGCTTGGATTTCTTGATTTCCCGAAGCACCTGGAATCCATCAATGCCGGGCATTTTAAGGTCAAGTACCATGACCTCTGCACCATCGCGATGAACGGTCTCCAGCGCATCTTCACCGCTGTACACCACATCACTGTTGATCTGACGAATCTGGAGTCGCTGGGAAAGGGTTTGCACAAACTCTTTTTCATCATCCACCAGCAAAACATGCAGGGGCGTCTCAAATTCAAAATTACGAATGCTGTCGGATTTATAGTAATTTTTACCGATCTTGGTCTCCACGGATTTCACACCGGACACCTTTTCAGCTATATTTGTGATCTTCTGCTTGAATTTAGACAGCAGCAGCACGTTTTTATCGATGGTCACCACCACATTACCATCGTCTGCATACACCATGAGTCCACCGCCGGTGGTGGCAAGGGCCACTTCCACCTCTGCTGCCAGCATAAAGTCTTGGGCCTCTTTTTTAACCAGTTCATCGGACATGGTGGACAAAGTGTCATGATGCTCACTGATCAAGGCAACGGTATCAAAAACAGTGAGTTTATCCGAAGGGGCCACAATGTCATACAAAGACTCATCCCATGCTTTTTTTCCGGTGATGCTGTTTACCCAGAGGATGGCATGTTTATCTGCCTGATTAACGATGTTGGTAACTTCTTTTTCCGATTGATTCAAAATAGAAATCCCGTTTTGAATACGTGTTTCCTTGTCTGTTACAATGAGAACCCGAAGGACATGGGTGGCCCATTTGGGGACAAGGTGACCAAGTATCCCCTGGAAAATGACATTTCCCCCAAGAACATGTTGTGCCATGGTCTTTTTCAAGCCAGCAATAATCTTTTCTTTTTCATGGGTGAAATCATTAAAGGGAATCTGTTTGGAATCCACAACCTTTTGAATATTATCGGGATTTATGCCCTGATTAAGGGCTGTTTCTTCCATGATTTTCTGATCTGTAATCACCGTGTATCCCAATGCCGATGAAAGCTCTGCAACGGTCTGATCAGAATGGGTAAACAATGCGCCAGTTATTGAGATAATCGCCATGATATCCTCCTTAATGTTTTTTATGAAACCCCGTCCAACAGAGCAAAATCAGGGGAGTTTCATTTTTCGTTGTGGCAGGGGGTTGCTGCCATACATGTTTATATTAAAAGATCTTTCTGTTCTCGTTTTTCACAGGCCAGCTTTTATCTCGTATGCTTGCTGCCTGGGTTATTCATATGTACAGCAATAGGCGTGCCAAGACAAACATTATCAATAAAACCGGATACTAGTAAATACACACAAATAAACCCTAGATCATTTTGAAACAAAATAAATCATTTTAGATGGAAGATATTGAGTCTTTATGAAACACAAAAAAGACATCCGGCAAAATGGGGGGGATTATCGTGGCAATGGATTTGGGAGGCGTGGTCACAGGGTTTCTTTGCGGTGGGAGCAGCTTTGCGTTATGAGCAAGCTTATTTTGGGAAACCATTAAACGTTCTTTGGTTCAATGGATAAATGCAACAGGCAGGGGCCAGCAATTCAAATTATGGCTTTTAATCGAATTCTCTGATGTGTAACTCACGTGAAATTACGTTGATGAAAACGACCATTTCTTTGGTTTTAAACGCATATGACTCCAAAATTAGAATTGCTGGGCAGGGGCAAGATATAGAAACCGGGGCTGTGAGAATAAAAACACCCACAGTATTTTTACTTGATGTTCCAATTTATCATATGGGATTCAGTATAAACATTCATGCCTACTACCACCAGCCAAAACGAAAAATGAAACTCTAATAAATGCAGTCCTTTAAACGGAGTTTTATATGACGGGCATGTCCTGTCGGACACAACAGATATATGGTCATAGACGCGGAGCCAAATGGTATTATACCGCCGCCCCCCCCGCCGGGCAATGGGCCCGGACCGGAACTGTAGACAGCTCAATTGTCCGGTTCCTATTGCCCATCGGGGGGGCGGCTCTGCTGAGGTTGCCTTGGAGGCTGCCCCCGATCTGGCAAAACCGGCCATGTCACCCATGGACAACACGCGCCTGGAATTAAGCGGATATCTTAGAACAAAATAGAGACTCCCGTTTCATTGGCTTCTGGACGGACATCAATTAGTGCTGCCGCCGCCAGAAGAACGGGCCAGGAAAGCGTTTCAGAAAGGTGTCCGGGCAAATCCCCGGGCAGGGGCTGGTCTGGATGGGTTACACTGAATCTCACACAAGACGGTGAGCCGATACCCTTAAACCCAATGGAAATGACTGCCCGGGCCGGCAGGACGCTGAAAAGTGATTCCATGGCGCAGGACATACAAAGCTGGAGCTGCATGGCATCAACGGTGAGATAAAGCGGCTTATCCTGTTCTTCAAGCAGCAGTTCAACACCAACATTTGCCCCCAGACGACGGGTCAAATGAACCAGCCTTCTGGAAAGGACCACCAGATCAACCTTCGTCCGGGCATGGTCCGTTGTATGGGCAAATCCGTTCAGACACGAAACCAGCTCCACACCCCTTGCCACCTGTTTTTTTATGGTGGAAAGGGGCATCCCCAGACGTTCTTCCAGAATGTCGGCATTTTCCATGGGAGTAAAGGCCAGTACATCCTCCATGAGTCCTGCGCTCTCCTTGATGATGGCCAGAACATTCTGGAACTCATGGGTGGCAGAGGCAGTCAATTTCCCAAATAAACGGGTTTTTAAAAAATCCTGTTCACTCATTTTTTTCTCCGTCCGATGCATCCACTGCACTGAGAATTTTCAGGGTCAGGTCCTTGATATCAAGGGGTTTCATGAGATAATCAAAGGCACCAAGGCGCATGCCTTCCATACCCTCTCTGGTGGAACCATGCCCTGTCAGCAGCACCACCGGCATATCCGGCGCATCAGATTTGATGCGACGAAGTGTGTCAAGTCCATTCATTCCGGGCATCATTAAATCCAGAACCGCAATGTCAAAGCGTTCTTTAGATAGAAGGTCCAGTCCATCTTCTCCACACGCAGCGGTTCGGGTTTCATATCCCCTGAGTTCCAGACGCTCGGCCAGAGTGTTGGCAAATTCTTCTTCATCATCAATCAGCAGTATTTTGATGCTCTTCTTGGTCATGATCATCCTCCGGTGAATGTTCTGGATTTTTGGGAAGGGTGATCACAAAATCACTACCCTGCCCCACTTTACTGAATACGTTTATGGTGCCACCCAGTTTGTCAATAATGCCATAAGAAATGGAAAGGCCAAGGCCGGTGCCCTTTTCTTTCTTGGTGGAAAAAAACGGATCAAAAATATGTTTAATAATATCATCGGGGATACCGGTGCCATTGTCACTCACCGTAATTCTGACCCCGCTAACCCTAAAATTTTCCGTTTCAATGCGGATAACCCCCCCATCCTCCACAGCAGCAAAGGCGTTGGTCAACAAATTCAACAGCACCTGCTGAATCTGGCCCTTGTCGGAATCAATGGTATTTAATTCTTCAAAAAGTTTCAGACGGATATCTATTTTTCTATAAAGCGCTTCGCGTTCCAGGAAACCAAGCACTTCCTTTACAACCACGTTGGCATCCATGGGCTCAATTCTCACATCTATGCGTTTGGCAAATCCAAGCAGCCTGTGGGTAATGGTCCGACACCGGTCAACGGACTGCAGAATGGAAGAAACCAGCAATTTAAATTTTGCCTGGTTACCAAAGGGCTCGGAATAATCCAGAAGATCGTTCACCAACCCTGCCTTTTCATTGATAATGGCAAGGGGATTGTTTATTTCATGGGCCACTCCGGCTGCCAGTCGACCAATGGATGACAATTTCTGACTGTGCTGCAATTCATCCATCACTTTTTCGCGTTTTTCGTCGGACTCCCGGAGACGTCGCACCAGACTGTTGGTGATCTGAATAATGGTCAGGAGAATCAGGCTGAACCCAATAACAAAAACCACAAACAATTCTGTTTTAAGGGCGTACCAGGACTGCAGCACCACAGACCGTGGCTTAACCAGCACAAGGGTATAATTGGCAGCACTGAAACCCGCACTGGCAATAAGCACATTCTGGCCATCCGGGGCTTCTGTTTCAAAAATATGGGATTCAAAGCGGTTGCTGGGAATATTGAACGGACATTTTTCAAGGGTGTTGCCATACAGTTTTGAATTGGTCTGAAGGATGCCCTGATTGTCCACAAGAAAGGCATCACTTTTGGAATCGAGTCCCATGCTGTGGATGAGATTATCAAATTGATCCGTGTCTATGGTGGCTCTTAAAATCCAGGTCTGGCCGTCATCGTTGAGGTGTTGAACCGCCACAACAATGTGGGGAAATTTACGATGGCCCAGAAAAACATTACTGATGTATTTCCCTTTAATCAGAGTCTCCTGGAAGGATGTCTGATCGGCATAATTTTTACCCAGCAGCGGATAGGGGCCAGCATAACTCTCGAGGGTACCATTGGAACCTATAAGTCCCAAATCCACAAACCCGCCAAATTCATTTTTAAGGGAGGAAAGGATTCGTTTGATATTTTGGGAATCTTTCAGCTCTTCATAGGTGTAGGCAGTGGCGATGAAGCGAACCGTGGACAGACGCGCCTCCAGAAGCAGTTCAAATGAATGTTTGGTTTTATTGGCCATGGTGATGATGGGCGTGATGAGTTCATTTCTCAGATGATTGCGGTACTGGAAATGATTGATGATAATCATGATGCCCAGGGGAAGCGTGGTCAGAATCATCATGGTGGTGATAATAATTCTGCGAAGCACAATGTAATACTCTGCGGATGCCTTTCTGGAATTGTAGATTCGATCCAGAAAACTGCTTATTCTGAAATTTTTAAACATGCCTACCCTCAACCATTCGAGTGTAAAAAATGCTGTCCGATGCCAGACGATTCTGGAGGAAACCATCAAAGGCCTCCTGCCAGGTAGCAATGACAGCGTCATAAACGGTGACCTGCTTCCATCGAAGAAACTGATAAAATTCATCTTCAATGCCACCACAGATCACCACATGGATATGTTCCGTCAAAATAAGATGACAAAGCTTCTCAGCAGAGGCCCTGGGAAGCACAATGGTACGTTCTTCTTCAATTGCATTATTTTTTGAGACAATGATAATCAAAACTTCCGTGGCAAGATCAAACCGGGGAGCCACATCATCTCCAGCAATGGGAATGAGAATTTTTTTTATCATGGGGATTGTCTCTCGCATGGAATGCCATTGTTATAATCTGAAATTTTCATTTTCAAACAGTATAAACCTGCCCTGCTTATCCTGTCAAATAGTTTCACAATGATTCATACTTGCTTAAAAACAGGGAGGCTCATTTTATTTCATATTGTTTCATTTTCCGCCACAGGGTGCTTCTTCCCCACCCCAGAATCTCAGCTGCAGTCTGCTTTCTTCCCTTTGCCTGGATCAAGGCATCAAGGATCATCTCCCGCTCTGCACCGGCCCAGGTCCTTGGTGCCGCAGCAGGGCCTCTTTCGGTACGGGGACGATCAGGTGGAGGGATAATATCAGGCACAACGGGGATAAAGGTATTGGCATCATCAAACAGATAGGCGGGCAAATGATCCGGTTCAATGGGTTTTTCCCCCGCCATGTTCACTGCATATTCCACAATATTTCGCAGTTCCCGGATATTACCGGTGTAATCATATCGAAGCAAAATAGCCAAGGCATCCGGGATGAAGCGATTGTTTTTTTTATTGAGCTTACTGGAAAAAAAATTGACAAAATGGTCCAGTAAAAGACGGATATCTCCTTCCCGTTCCCTCAAGGGAGGCAGATGTATCCTGGCCACATTAAGGCGAAAAAACAAATCTTGACGAAAGCGTTTTTCTCTAACCATAGATTCAAGATCCCGGTGAGTGGCGGCAATAATCCTGACATTAGCATTAAATCCCTTGGTGCTGCCAAGGGGATAGATGACTTTATCATCCAGAAAAGTCAGAAGCTTTACCTGGAGAGGAACGGGCAGGTCACCTATTTCCGTCAGGAAAATGGTTCCATTGTGGGCCAATTGAAACCGGCCGGGTTTGTTTTCCACTGCCCCGGTGAAGGCTCCCTTCTGATGACCAAAAATTTCCGACTCCAGCAGGGTCTCCGGCAATGCACCACAGTTGATTTTAATGAAGGGGCCCGCAGCCCGGGTGGATGTCTGATGAATGGCTTCGGCCACCAGATCTTTACCGGTACCCGTCTCCCCTGTGATGAGAATGGAGGTATCACTCTGGGCAAGAATAGGGACCGTCTGAAAAATTTTCTCCATCTGGGGACTTCTGCCCACAATATCTGAAAAACTATAAGCTTTGTTTTTCTTTCCCCCCTCCTGTTTCATGGAACGAATATTTTCAAGGGTCTCAATGTAACCGGTGACCGTGCCGCCGGTATCCACAAGTGGCGCCACGGTAATGCGCACCGGAAGACGCTGGCGATCCCGGGTGATGATATCGCTTTCAATACAGATGGGTGATTTCCCCCGGATGACCGACAACCCGGGACAATTTATAACACAATCACGACTTCGCACAATATGGCAGCAGGGAATCCCCCGGGCGTCGGAAACACAATAGCCTGTAAGCGCTTCAAATACATGATTAACAAAAACAATCCTGAAATCCAGGTCCAGGATGGAAATACCCAGGGGCAGATCATCCATAAGACCGTAAAAATCCAGGGGCGCGGTCATGACCCCCTGTATCCTGGCAGTGGAATTTTCGTGCATGGGCTGTGATCCTTATTTTGGAGATTAATCAAAACACCTTATTAAACTCAATACCCGGTGTGACCCGCAGATTCAAGTTCTTTTTGGGCACCCTCATGAAACCCCACCCTTGAATTGGCTGAAAATATAGAGCTTAATGCATTTTTACTTGACATGACAAAACAAGGTGAGTAAATATTATTTACCAGATTTCATAAAACTTTCCTTATTGAATCATTTAGGAGAAATAACCATGGCAGAAGTAATTGCAGACAGAAGGGACATTGAGTTTGTTTTATACGAACAGCTGAACACCCAGAGCATTCTTAATTCTGGTGCCTACAGCGATGTGAACCGAAAAATGGCGGACATGGTCATAAAGGAGGCAAGGAATCTTGCCGTCAAGGAAATACTGCCCACATACACCCTGTGCGATAAAGAGGGGGTACTCTTTGACAAAGGCGAAGTAAAGGTACCCGAATGCTTTCGCCCGGTGCATAAACTTCTGGTGGAGGGCGAATGGGGGGCACTCACGGAGAATCCGGAATACGGAGGTCAAGGGCTGCCCCACATTGTGGCCCAGGCGGCACTGGAATATATGATAGGTGCCAATTACACCCTCATGACCTACGCCATTCTGGGACATGGGGCCGGAAAAATGGTGGATCTTTTCGGTACCCCGGCACAGAAAAAACTCTTTCTAAAAAAAATGTACACCTGTGAGTGGGGGGCCACCATGCTACTCACCGAACCCCAGGCAGGATCGGATCTGGGGGCTTTGAGCACATCGGCGGTGAAAAATGACGACGGTACCTATTCCATCACCGGTAACAAGATTTTCATCACCAATGGTCAGCAGAATCTCACTGAAAACATTATCCATCCGGTGCTTGCAAGAATTGAAGGTGCCCCGGATGGCACCAAAGGCATCTCGATTTTCCTGGTTCCCAAAATCTGGGTCAACGAAGACGGTAGCCTTGGTGAACCCAATGATGTGGTGTGTACCGGAGTTGAAGAAAAAATGGGCATCCACGGCAGCCCCACCTGCAGCATGTCCCTTGGCAGCGCCGGCAAATGCAGGGGCTGGCTCCTGGGTGAAGAAAACCAGGGCATGGCCATCATGTTTCATATGATGAATGACGTACGTCTGGAAGTCGGCACCCAAGCGTTTACCCATGCCTCCTGTGCTTACCTGCATGCATTAACATATGCCGAAGGTCGCCTCCAGGGGCGTGCGCTGGAAGACAGTGCAAAGCCCGGTGCTCCCCAGGTGCCCATCATTGGTCACCCGGATGTCCGACGCATGCTTTTAAAAATGAAGGCCTATGTGGAGGGCATGCGAAGCCTGACACTTTTTACGGCCTTCTGTTTTGATAAGAAACACTGTGCAGATACCCAGGAAGAAAAGAAGCGTTATGCGGGGCTCATTGAAATCCTCACCCCCGTTGTCAAAGCCTATTGCAGTGAAAAAGGATTTAATGTGTGCATTGACGGCATGCAGATTTTCGGCGGATATGGCTATACCCGGGAATATCCCATGGAACAGCTGGCAAGGGATTGCAAAATATGCTCCATATACGAAGGTGCCAACGGCATCCAGGCCATGGATTTTCTGGGAAGAAAAATCGCCATGAACAAAGGTGCCCACCTGACGACCTTGATCTCGGAAATTAAAAAAGCCACAAAAAAGGCAAGGCAGCATAAAGAACTTGAAAAAATGGCAGATCATGTAGATCATGTTGCCGATACGTTTTACAACAAGGCCATGGCAATTGCCGCCAGCATAAAATCACCCGTATTCAAATCGGCCTTTGCCGTGGCCCACCCCCTGATGGATGCTGCAGGAGACCTGATCATGGCCTGGATGCTCCTGTGGCGGGCTAGTGCTGCCCTTCCGGCACTGACAAAACGCCTAAAGGGCAAAACCATAACCGAGGCAATTGCAACGGATAAAACAGCAGCCTTTTACCATGGCAAACTCATGGCTGCGCGATTTTTTATTGAAACCCTGCTCCCCGTGACCCTTGGAAAACTAAACGGCATTCTTGCCGAAGAAAGCCCGACCATTATCATCCATGACAATGGGTTTTAAACAAAAAATATAAGGAGAAATTATCATGAAAGAAGTTGTCATCGTATCCGCATGCCGAACCGCCATCGGGGCCTTTGGCGGCACTCTAAGGGATATGAGCGGTGCCCATCTGGCAGCCATCACCATGGAAGAAGCCATCAAAAGGGCAGGGATTGATCCCGCTATCATTGACGATGTCCGCTATGGCTGCTGCATTGAATCCGCCGATACCCTGAACACCGCCAGGGTGGCATCTCTTCTGGCGGGCATCCCGGATACCATCACCGCCGTCACCGTTAACCGGGTGTGCATTTCCGGCATGGAAGCCGCCATTTCCGGTATGGCCATGATCCAGGCAGGCATGGCCGACGTCATCCTGGCCGGGGGTACGGAACACATGTCAAGTGTTCCCTATTCCGTGCCAGCTGCCCGCTGGGGCTGCCGCCTCCAGGACCATCAATTTGTGGACAACATGATCCATGCCCTGCATTGCGGTTCCCACATCATTCCCCATCCGGAAGATGGTCCTGTGGATGAAACAAAAGCACCCTTGAGCATGTTCATTGGCAAGCCCTACATCATGGGACACACCACGGAGTTCATAGCCCAGCACCTTGGTATCACCAGACAAGAAATGGATGAAGTTGCCCTTAGAAGCCACAATGCTGCAGAAAAAGCCACCAATGAAGGGCTTTTTAAAGAAGAGATTGTTCCTGTTTCAGTCCCCCAGAAAAGAAAAGATCCCCTGATTTTTGATAAGGATGAACATTTTCGTCCCGGCATGACCATGGAAAAACTGGCAGCCCTACCGCCGGCCTTTGTTCCCAAAATCGGCAAGGTCACCGCCGGGAACTCCAGTGGTATCAACGACGGTTCCACCGGCATGATCATCATGTCTGCAGACAAGGCAAAACAACTGGGACTAACTCCCCTTGCACGCATCAAGGCCGTGGGCCGAGGCGCATGTCATCCGTCGGTAATGGGACTTTCGCCGGTGCCTGCGGTTAAAAACATGTTAAACAACAGCGGCCTTGCCCTTACGGATTTTGATCTTCTGGAAGTCAATGAAGCCTTTGCCGGTCAATACCTTGGATGTGAAAAAGAACTGGGGCTCAACCGGGAGATCACCAATGTCAATGGCTCCGGTATCGGCCTGGGTCATCCGGTGGGTTCCACCGGTGCCCGTATCATGACAACGTTAATTTATGCGATGAAACACCAGAAAAAATCCCTGGGCCTTGCCACATTGTGCGGCGGAGGTGGCGTTTCCATGGCCTGTGCCATTGAAATGTTGTAATTTTATACCTGTAGCGTCATATTGCCGGACAAAAAGAATCTGGCCCGGCAGGGAATAATGAATGTTTGATCCCGGTACACCATTGACCTTTTCCCGCCTGGGACAACCAAAGCCGGGGATCATGGCCCAGCACGTTCGGAAAGGATATATCCACGCAGGACAGCTCGACTGATCCAGAAGAACTCGATTAATCAAGGTGTCCTGCCATGCATTTATGGTCGCAATTTTAAAAGGAGGCATAGAATCATGCCAGGTACATCAGCACCCCTTTCAAACGCGGACAAGGAACGATACAACCTTATTAACAAAGAAAACATTGAATTCATCATGGAGCGTAACAATCGCACTAACCGATGGGTCATTGCAGACATGCTTCGACGGACCAGCTATCATTTTCCGGACAAAACAGCCCTGGTGTTCAATGAGATCACCCGCACTTACAAAGCTCTGGAACGAGAGTGCAACCAGGTGGCCAATGCCCTTTGTGATCTCGGCATTAAAAAGTATGACCGGGTGGCCATTCTGGCCCACAATACCCATCACCATGTGCTGACCTGGATGGGCAGTGCCAAAATCGGTGCCATATACCTTGCCGTGAACTATCTTTTAAAGGGCAATGACATTGCTTACTGCATCAACCATTCGGAAAGCAAGGTCTTCATCGTGGAAGACACCCTCTATCCCCAGGTAAAGGATGTGCTGGACAAAATGCCCACGGTGAAAACCCTGATCTGGTCCAACCAAGGGGCCGGGGAGCAGGTCCCTTCAGAAAATTTTCTCAACTTTGATGACTGGTATGCCCCCTACCCCGACACCGAGCCCGATGTGACCCTGCGCATTGAAGATCCCGCCCAGATGACCTACACCAGCGGAACAGAATCCCTTCCCAAGGGGGTCATCATCAGCAACCAGGCCCTCATTGCAGAGTACATGGGCGCCATCATTGACGGCAAATATGAAAGTTCTGATATCAACATCAATGCCCTGCCCATTTACCACTGTGCCCAGCGGGATGTGTTCATGAATCCTGTGTTCTGGATGGGGGGCACCAACATTTTCATGTCGCCGGACATCGGCATGATTTTAAAAAACATTGCCCGGTATAAAGCCACCATGTTCTTTGCTCCGCCCACGGTGTGGATAGGTATGCTGCGTCATCCCGATTTTGATAAGTATGATCTGTCAAGCCTGGTGAAATGCTATTATGGGGCATCCATCATGCCCCGGGAAATTTTAAGGGAGCTTCTGGAAAAATTCCCCGATGCCGGGGTGTATAACTATTATGGCCAGACGGAACTTGCCCCCTACCACACAATTTTAAAGGCCGAAGACGCCATGGAAAAAATCGGCTCCGCCGGCATGGGCGGTCTTCACATGGAATCAAGAATCGAAGATCCCGATGGCAATGAAATCCTTGAAGTCAATGTTCCCGGTGAAATCTGCGGCAGGGGGCCCCATGCCATGACCATGTATTTTAAGGAAGCGGACAAGACAGAAGCCGCAATGGCAGGCGGCTGGTTCCACTCTGGAGATCTGGGGGTATTGGACGAAGACCGCTATATCACCGTGGTGGATCGAAAAAAAGACATGATCAAAACCGGTGGGGAGAATGTGGCTTCCCGGGAGGTGGAAGAAGCGGTGTATCTCCATCCCCATGTGGAGGAAGTGGCGGCAGTGGGCGTGTATCATCCCAAGTGGGTGGAAGCTGTGGTGGCCGTAATCAAGCTCCGTGCCGGTAAGGTGGTAACGGAAGAAGAGATGATGGCCCACTGCAAGGCTCATCTGTCCTCCTTTAAAATCCCCAAAAAAATCATGTTTGTGGATGAACTGCCCAAAACCCCCACGGGAAAGATTTTAAAACGGGATATGCGAGATTCTTACAAAAAACTTTTTTAATCAAACAGTGGTTCTATCCTTCATATGGAGGATAGAATTCAGAAAGGAAAAGGAGGTATCATGGAAATAAAAAAAATATGCGTGCTGGGTGCCGGTCTCATGGGAAACGGCATCGCCCAGGTATGCGCCCAGGCGGGCTATGATGTGACCCTCCGGGACATTAAACAGCAATTTGTGGACACCGGCATGGACAGCATTCGGAAAAACCTGGGACGCAATGTCAAAAAAGGGAAAATGTCCCAGGAAGAGATGGACACGGTGCTGGGGCGCATCACGCCCTGTCTGGATCTCACCGAGGCCGCAACCGGGGCAGACATCGTGGTGGAGGTGATCATCGAGGTGATGGCCGTTAAAAAAGAGGTTTATGCTCAGCTTGAAACCATTGTACCGGATCATTGTCTCTTTTTCACCAACACCTCGGGGTTAAGCATCACGGAACTGGCTGCCATCACCCAGCGCCCGGACAAATTCATCGGTACCCACTTTTTTAACCCGGTACCGGTGATGAAGCTTCTTGAAATCATCAACGGACATGAAACATCCAATGAAACCCTGAAAATTGCAAAACAATGGGGGAAAAGCCTGGGGAAAGAGGTCATTTTGGTGGAGGAAGCCCCGGCCTTTGCCGTAAACCGAGTGCTGTGTCCCATGATCAACGAAGCTTTTCTGGTGCTGGGGGAAGGGGTTGCCTCGGCAGAAGACATTGACAAGGGCATGGTGCTGGGCTGCAATCATCCCATCGGCCCCCTTGCCTTGTCAGATCTCATCGGGCTTGATACCCTGCTCCTGGTGATGGAAGGGCTTCACAAAGAAATGGGAGATAAATATATGCCGGCACCCTACCTGAAAAAACTGGTGCGAGCCGGACGATTCGGACGTAAAACTGGTAAAGGGGTTTATGACTATACCTGATGGATGTAGGACAATGTTGATTGATCAAGAATTTACGGATCCTTAAGGGACTTTGCTGTGCTCAATTTACCGTTATTCCGAGGCTGAGTGCTTGAGATGCAGCAAGCCGGGCTTGATAAGTGGTAAATCAATAAGATCTAACTCCCTACTTGTCCATTGCCCCCCATGAATTATGGGGGGCAACCCATTCTCAGCCCTTGCTCCAAGCAAACTTTTTTCATGACATTTTTCGACCCACCATCATATATGTTAAAACAGACCCCAGAATCAGATATCCGAACATCTGGACATTTTTTGTTTTAAGGATAAAGGCCAGCACAACAATTATGGATGCACAAATCATGAAAAACACAGGTTTTGGTATTTTCTTGAGAATCACCCGCCCAAAATGAGCAAACCGTATATGGCTCACCATCAAGCCCACAGAAAGCATTGTTAATCCCCACAATATCACCGGTGGTGCAATAAGGGCGGCACCCAGAACTATCAATGCCCCTGCAGGGCTGGGAAGTCCGTTAAATATTCCCTCGGGGATATCCGTTCGCTTTTTATCCATGGCCACAAACCGGTAAAGGCGAAAGGCCACCCCAAAAATAAAAATTACCCCCACCACCAAGGCCAATGTACCGCTTTTCTGCACAACCACATAGGCAGGGGCCAGCCCGAAACTGACAAAATCAGCGATGTCATCCAGGTAGGGACCATATTTGGTACCGCCATGCTTTAAAGCCATGCGACCATCAAACAGATCAAACAATTGTCCGGCAATGATGATGCAGATGGCCCATGCAAATCGATGCTGGTATGTCAATATCAGGCTTGTCACACCACAGCAGAAGTTCAAAGAAGACAGAATATCAGCATAAAGTCGGTTCGGAATAAATTTAAATGCCACCGATGCAAAGGCAAGGATGACACAGGACATGAGGACCCCGTCGGCAATATTTATAATACCCGGATTTTTATCCATTAACGCACATAAAATCACAAGAGCAAAACAGATGATGGCCTTTATTTTTCCAAAATTATTGGCAGCACCGGAAAAATTCATCTTTGTCAGAATACGTCGGGCAAAGAACTGACCTGCAAACTCGATCACCACAAGTATCCACACCAGTTTTACCGAAAGAATTCCCCCATGGGCAAACCCGATTAATGGCGGCAAATAGGTCAATTTATCGCAAAGAGGATCCAGAGATTCACCCCATCGGGAAACCAGATCGCACCCCCTTGCCACAACTCCGTCCACCCCATCAAGAATGGCGGCAAAGGTAAATATAAATATGGCAAGGGATTGCCAGGAGGAAAAAAAGTAAAGCCCAAATCCAAAAACAGCCATGACCGTTCGCCAGTAACAAATTGAATTGGGATGCAACAGCCACTGGTGGGACATGACATAGTCCTGCATGGATTGTTTTTTTATGGCATGGGAAAACCAGACAAAAAAGGCCGTTCCGATGGCGGCTGAAACCACAATTACAAAAAATCTTTCCATTATATCATCCCAACAAATTGTTTTTCTTACGCCGAATTTTCTTTTCGGCAAGGCATCAACGATTACATGCTGCCCTACTTATCATTTCAACCATAATTAGTCCACCCGGCAGATTTCTTTCCGGCAATTTGGGCTGGACTTGTATTCTTGTACTTTCAGTGATATTCTTGGGCTTAATTACCCGGTATGTTAGCGGGACGAAAAATCCAGTTACCCATTCAGAATTGATCATAAATCGCCATCATGGGACTTGATAATAACAACCGCCCGTTTGGAGCTCATTTTATTGTCCCCTTAAAAATCCCCGGTGTTTCACATCTACCCCTAAAAACCAAGTGAAAGAATAGACCATGTTAATCAAAAATCTATTCAGATACTGGACATATCAGTTATTTTCTCCGGAAACGGTTTTAAAAGAAAAATATGAGGCTTTTAAGGCGTTACTGGCACAGGACAAGGCCGCCCATGAACATCTGGCCGCCCTGGAGGATCTTTATTATCATCACAAACGATATGATTTCCAGGCGGTTATAAAAACCTATGGGCAATTTTCCCAAGCGGTTTCAGGCATGGTTGACGCGCTTTTAACCATGTGTCCATCAAAATACCGGGACCTGCACGCCTATTTCAAAAAATTTGATTTTTATGTCCAATTCATGCTGGCCCCACCAAAATTTGAATGTACTGCCCCATTCACCGTTTCTTTTGACAAAGCAGCCTCCTTTGATGAGGCCATGGTGGGCAGAAAAGCATTTAATCTGTCACATCTCGCAAAGGCACTTCATCTGCCCACCCCCGATGGATTTGTCATTACCACCCGTGCGTTTCATTATTTTCTGGCGTACAACAATTTACAAACGCCCATTAATGAAAAACTGGCCACCCTGAATATCACTGATGCCACCTGCCTGGAACACACCGCATCTGAGATCCAGCATCTCATTTTAAAGGGTATTGTACCCCATGAGATTGAAGTGGCCATGGACAAAGCCATAAATAAACTGGGGCAAAATCGAAAAAAGGATATCCGCATCGCCCTTCGGAGCAGTGCTGTAAAAGAAGATGGCATTGCCTCGTTCGCCGGGCAATATCACACATTATTAAACGTTGGCCCAACGGATATCCCCGACAGCTATAAAAAAATCATTGCCAGTAAATATGCATCCCGGGCACTTTTTTACAGAATCAATCATGGCATATTGGATACGGAAACCCCCATGGCTGTTCTGGTTCTTGAAATGATTGACTCCATGGCCTCGGGGGTCATGTACACCAGGGACATTCAAACACCAACATCAGACAATCTGGTGATCCATTCGGTGTGGGGACAGGGCGAACTTCTTGTGGACGGCGGTGTATCTCCGGATGAGATCCGCATATCATGGAAAAATCCAGGGGTTATTCTTCAGGCAACCTGCGGTAAAAAACAAACTCAAATGGGGCTGACCTCAAATATAAGAGATGAATCTAATACGGGAACGTCTACCATTGAAAGTCCCCAACATCAAAGAAATAAACTTTCCGTTGATGATCCTGCTCTTTTAACCCTTGCCAGGTGGGGACTGTCCCTTGAAAAACATTTTAAGCATCCCCAGGACATTGAATGGTGCCAGGACACATCGGGCAGGCTTTTTATACTTCAGTCCAGACCGTTGCACATGCATGCCATGGAGAACAAAGGAGATAAAAAGCCAGGCCATCCCCGGGAAAGAAAAAAACAAGCGCATACCATTCTCTGCTCTGGAGGGAAAAGGGCTTGCCCGGGCATTGCATCTGGTTCTGTCTACAGACTGTCTGAAATATCCCATTTGAAGGATATGCCCCGAGGTTCTGTACTGGTGGTCCGCCATGCACCTCCCCGGTTTGTCACCGCCATTGAAAACATGGCCGCAGTGGTCATGGCTTCGGGAAGCACCGCCAGCCATTTTTCATCCCTTACCAGGGAATTTGGGGTACCGGCCATTGTCAATGTGCAACATGGGTTTCAACACCTCATCCATGGACGTGGAATCACTGTGGATGCAGACAGGGGAATGGTATATGATGGCATCCACCCATCATCATCCACCACACCCCTTGAACGCCCCCCAGCCAATGAGACATTTTTTAAAAATAGCTCATTCATGATCAAATTAAGGTACGTAATTGATTTTTCAGCAAAATTAAAACTCACCGATCCGGAATCCACCCATTTTGCCCCCGGGAGCTGCCGATCCCTGCACGATATTGTCCGGTTTGCCCATGAAACAGCGGTGAAAGAGATGTTTTTTACCGGAAACAGACAAGGCAGGCCCACAAGGTCCGCCAAAAAACTTGTCTGCCCCATCCCCATGCTTTTTTATCTCCTGGATGTGGGACAGGCTATTACATCAAATGCAGAATACAGTTCAACCATTACCCCCGAAGAAATCACAAGCCTTCCCATGCAATGGGTCTTAAAGGGACTTTTAAGGCCTGGAATCCACTGGTCCGAGGCCACTCATTTTGATTGGGAAACCCACGATAAAATTGTGATGGCAGGGGGAATTATCTCTGCGGATTCCCCCCGATTTGGCAGCTACGCCGTTGCGTCAGCGGAGTATGTGAATATAAACTTTCGGTTTGGCTATCATTTTGTTATTTTAGATACCATCTGCACGGACCTGCCCGGGAATAATTATATTCTTTTCAGATTTTCAGGCGGCGGGGGGGAACCCGGGGGAAGAAAATTGCGAGCCACTTTCATTGAAGGTGTTCTGAACCGCCTGGGCTTTACTGTTACGGTTCAGTCCGACCTTGTGGACGGTGAATTTCGACATGCGGACCTGTCAACTATGGAAAAAACCCTGGATATGATCGGACGACTTCTGGGGGCAACCCGGCTCATGGATATGTATCTTAAAAAAGATCATGACATGGGCTTTCTAATTGATGAATTCATGGCAGGACGGTATGATTTCAGAAACCAGCCATAACCCAAGAGATTGGCCACAACATGGGCCTGAGGAATGATTTAGATGTCAGCTTACGAATTAACGTGGATCACAGACAACCTTGCCGTGGGATATGCCCCCACCTCCTATGAGGCACTGGATTCCATCAAAGCCCAGGACATAAACGCCATTGTAAATCTATGCGCAGAGTTCAGCGATCTCCATGAAATTGAGGAAGGTGCTGGATTTGAGGTCTATTATCTTCCCATATGGGATGAGGATATCCCTGAAATGGAAGAGATGGAAAAAGCCCTGGCCTGGCTGGACGAGGCCATTTATCTAAGGAAAAAAGTCTTGGTGCACTGCCGCCATGGCATCGGCCGCACCGGCACATTTATCACCTCTTACATGATTCGCCGGGGACTGGGCCTGAAGGCTGCCAAAAAAAAACTAAAATGCTCCCGAGCCAGTCCCTCCAATTATCGTCAGTGGAAGTTGTTGAGACAATATGGGAAAAAATCCGGTACCCTGAAAATCAGGGAGGCTTCCCTGGAGATGAAAAAAGGGGTGGATTTAAGCCGTTTTTTTTCAGATTATGAGGCCTTGCTTGAAAACATGACCCACGAGATGGAAAATCATAACAACGAAAAAACGGCAACACAGACTCCCTGTGGTAAAGGGTCACATATTTGTTGCCAGGAGCCCTTTGAAATTCCATTCATGGAAGTGGTTTACCTTTACTCCAGAACAAACCGACATTTTTCTTCAGCCCAACGGGAAATATTAATACAAAAAGCGGTGGCTGGATCAAAAAAAAAAACGTCTTTATGCCCTTTGAATAACGGCACAGCATGTGAAATATACAACATGAGACCTGCAAGATGTCTGTTTTATGGGATTGGTGCGGAATCTGATCTTCATGATTTTCAGGAAATACTCAATGAACTTTCCCGCAGTATATTCCTGGCCCTGTCAGGACATTTTCTGCCGGAAAAAGCCCTTGCCTTTTCTGTGTCAGATACCATTTCCGGTAAATTTGTTCAAAAATATTTCCATCATATGATGGGAAACAGCAAAACGTAAGAGAATGATTGACCGATGTAATGACAAAACCCCAAAATGATATGCCCCTGACATGATAAAAATCAGGGGCATATTCACAAGAACGCGTTTAATTCATAGCTTAAAGCAAAAGCGAAGCTATATTTTGGAGTCCTTGATTTTACACTTATTAACGCAATAGCTTCCATTTTCCAGGGATCCTTTCTCCAAAAGATATAATTATTTTTGGAATAATCTAAAAAGGAAGAAGGTCTCTATTTTTTTAAAAACTATTTTTTCAATACTTTCTTTCGTGAAATGCCAGCAATTCCCATAAGACCTATGCCCAACAATACCATGGAGGCAGGTTCTGGAACGGGATTGGTTGAAGATGCTGAAATGAAACCTTCACTGCCCCCTGAGCCAAATCCCTGCACATGGATGCCCACACTAAGGGAGCCATTGTTCAAGGCGGCTATAATCTGTTCCAAGCCATAGCCGTCGGTGTAATCAAAAACAATACCCAAGACTTCTCCTGGATTAACGCCATTGGGTTGGGTTGGCGAATCTGAATCATAGCTGTAATCTGATGAAAATTCAAAACTTTTTCCCCCAGGCAGATTACCTGGCTTAGCACCTTCACTAAAAGAGACAACGTTCATGTCCATCTGTGAAAATTGGCTCCAAGTCATCAACGGGACCTCATCGTCAAAATAAATATCAGCAATGCTGGATGCTTCAGACCCTATGTTTTTGAATAAAAATTCAACTTGTGTAGAGGAATAAGCTGTCACTGAAAAAGATAGCTGGGCCTCACCTATGGCGGCGTCTCCTGCATTATTGTTTGTAATGTTATCAAACCCGTAATCGTATGCAAATACGCTTGATGAAAAAAAGAAAACCCAAAACAATACTGGAACTATTGTACATGTTATAAGATGTCTTTTCATAACTGCGCCTCCATATACAAAGAATCCAGTTAAACTTATTTCTAAAATTTGTTACGTACAATCTAAATCAATTACAATGCAATTGTCCATACACCAAAGGAACTATTTTTCAAATCCCCCCCAGCACCTGGGCCACCTTTTCTTCCAATTCATCCTTATCAATGGGTTTAACACAATACTCTGCAGCCCCAAGATTTAAACACTCCCGGGCAGTTTCAATGGTGGGGTATCCTGTGAGCATGATCACCTCAAGGGCCGGGGATCTTTTTTTTAATTCTTCCAACACCTCAACCCCACTCATTTTTTTCAATTTAATATCCAAGATGGCGAGATCTACGACATTGGATTCCACATATCCAATGGCATCTTCTTCCTCTGTGAAGGGAATCACCGTGTGTCCCTTTCGCTCAAGAATTCGTTTAATGAGCCGAACCGCATCCAGAACATCATCCAGTGCAATAATTTTTGCCATTTACGACTCCTTTTCTCGTAAAATCTTGTTTTCCGGCACCTCCCCAGTAGGATTCAGGCCTGTGGGTAAACTGACAACAAATTGGGTTCCCATGCCACCATCGTCTATTTCTGGCTGAGGAGGAGAAAAAACATCAATTCTGCCATTGTGCTCTTTTATGATGCCAAAGGTCACTGACAACCCCAGTCCGGTTCCCTTATCCGGTCCTTTGGTGGTATAGAAGGGTTCAAAAATCTTTGCAATATTTTCCCTGCTGATGCCATGCCCTGTATCAGAGATGGAGATCATTATCTCATCAGCCATTGCTCCCAAACCGGTGTGAATGGATATCATGCCGTCTTGTTCAATGGCATCAAAGGCATTGTTCAACAGATTCATACACACCTGCTTCAACTTTTCCTTATCCCCTTTCATATTCAAAGGACCGGGATAGTAATCGCGCTTCACACTCACATGATTTAATCCAAAGGTATGCAACATCACATCCAGCACTTCATCAATGGCATGATGAATATCAAATTCACTGATAATATTTTCCCGGGACCGTGAAAAACTTAACAGATCCGCCACGATCTTGGAACAAATCCGGGTCTGCTTGACAATGGTGGCCACATCGTCATGGATCTGCCCCTCTTTTTCCACATCTTCCAGAAGAATCTGGGCATAGCCCAGAATAATCCCCAACGGGGTGTTGATCTCATGGGCAACTCCGGCGGCCAGACGTCCAACAGACTCCATTTTTTGGGCATGGGTCAATTGTTCCTGCACGGCTTTAAGCTTTGTAATATCCCTGCCACTGCACACAAGCCCCCCCACTCGATTATCCGCATCTAAAACAGCAATCTTCACCACATGCAGCCATGAAACGCCTTTTTCATCCGTTATTTTATTTTCTTTAATCAAAGGCAGGCCGGATTTAAACAGCTGTCTATCTTCTTTATTGTACTGCCGTGCAAGGCCCAGGGGAAAAAGGTCTTCGTTGAGTTTGCCCACAATATCTTCTATTTTTTTATTCAACATATCACAAAAAGCTCTATTCACAGATACATATCTCCCCTTATGGTCCTGGAGGGAAATGAAATCAGGGATGGCATCCAGAATGGTCTGAAGGCGCGCTTTTTGTTCATTTAAAATAACCTCGGCATTTTTAAGACTGGACAGATTTCCCTTTAACGACAGGGTCATGGCATCAAAACTTTCGGCCAGACTCTGGATTTCATCCCCAGAGCATTTGCGATAGACCTGACACTGGTGACAAGAATCAATTTTTTTGGCATATTCACCCTCCACACAGGTGGGGCAAAGGGTGCCGGCCATGTACCAGCATCGGTGATGATAATTCTTATATGCCGGACATTGACTTTGATGGCACTTCATAATGTCCCAACAGTTTTTTGACAGCATGGGAGCCGTTCTCACATCCAGATTTCCCCGCAATGCCTGCTCCGAAGAATCATGTAGTTTTTTGATACTTCTTGTCATGGGATTCAAAAGCAGGGTGCCCATAATCCCGGCAATGAATATGGTTGAAGTGATGGTGACCACCGCAGAAACCATGATCTTACTGACCGCCTTTTCCGCCCGGGTTCTCAAAAAACCCAGCCTTAAGGTACCCAGACGATGGGCATCCACAACCACGGGAACCGCATAATCATAAATCAGCTGATCCCCGGTATCCAAAAGCTGCATGGAACCCTTATGATCATCAGATACCGCATTCAGGTTTTTTAATTGGGTGGGAAATCCCTGTTTAAATGTATGAATCAGGGGTTGGCCCTCCCCATCCAGCACAAAGGTATAAAAAATATCCGGTTCAAGCTGCACGGTTTCGTCCAGAAGTACCCGCATTCGCAAAAAATCCATGGCCAGCATGGGCTCCACCATGCGGGCAGACAGGGTGGTTCCAATGGAAATGCCACGATTTTTTATTTCCTGAAGTAATGACATTTTCATGACATGGCTGACCCAGAAAAAAAGGACAAGGCCCTGAATTAAAAGCAGAGAAAAAAAAGCTGCATATATTTTCTTTCTAAATCCGGGTTTCATCAACTTTATTGTTTCCTTTGGCGGGATAAGAAATGTCAGCAAAACGTCACCTCTGCCTTCTCAATATGCATCTTTAGTGCACCTGTGGCGCTCTGAAATGCGGGGTTAAGAATGGGTTTGACATGCACCGCAACACACTGAACAACAAGTTGGAGCAATCAACCCAATTTGCACTGGCGACCTGCCCACAACATGGAGCAACCGTCACAGTTGGCTGCCCCCTCCCCGCAGTGGTCAATCTGATGAGCACGCCCGAAAAAATTACGGGCCAAGGCTTATATCAACCTTGATGGCCAATCGTCTTACCGAGTCAAAATCAGAATCCATGGCAGGAATAATCTTGGCAAAATGGGCAGCATTTAAAATTTTTCGATGGTTGTCATTGTTTATGTCAAGTTTTTCAAAGGCCATGCGTATTTTTTCTACGATAGTTTTATCCAGGCTTTTCCGGGCAGCGTACACCCAACCAGGATAGGGAGGCGTCACGGCCAGAATCCGTATCTGCTGCATATCAATTTTTCCCACCACCACATCCAAAGCACCCTCACGAATAGTGCCGATATCATATTTACCTGCACAGATGGAAAGGACCACCTTTTCCTGTTTGCCTCCGGGACCGGGGGCAAAGGAGATCTCTTTAAAATCAGACTTTTTAATGCCATGATCCAGAAAATAACCCAGGGGATAAAGAAAGCCACCGGCAGAGGTAGAATCAACGGCAATCCACCGCTTTTGAACACAGTCCGACAGGGTTCTAATGGCAGTATTATCCGTTCTACAGATAATCTGCCCCCTGAAATCTTTCCTTCCGATGGTTTCTATACTTCTGGCAAAGGCCTTTGCACCGTATCGATGGGCCATTTTGACATAAACAAATGGATTGGAAAATGAAATATCAATTTTATTTTGCCCCACCATGTACATATATTGATCAAAGGTATCAGGAAATATTTGTTTGATGTTCAACCCCGTCTCTTTTCGAAGGTATAAAACAAGAAGATGATGGCGGGTATAAGAAACGGTGTGTGAATACTGGGGAAGATATGCATAGGTGAGTGCATCAGGTTCATTTTTCAGGATAGTCTGTTCTTTTATTTTCAAATTCACTTTAATTGCGGGTTCGTCTTCTCCACCACATCCCGAGCATACAAAAACGCAAAGCAGAACGAGGCATGCGAATTTCACATTAATTCTCCCAGGTTCATGTTGAATTTCCAAGTTTAAATGTTCCTTAAAATAACCGTATAAAATTATTCATATCATGCCCCATGATAAAAACAAAGTCCAAGGATCAATGGAAAAGCCAGCCTGGATCTGTTTTTCATATAACCCGCATGTCCTGGCGAACACAACGAAGTATGAAAATGGCATAATACCGCCCCCAACAACCATCCGATCCGTCACGATCGGAGCTAAAGGCGATCAGGCCTTTTGCCCTGCCGGTCGTTAAAAAGCGCAGGCTGTTTTAGAACAAACCTGCCACAGGTCCTGCGCTTTAGACCGGCAGGGCAAAAGGGCCGCCGACGGTCCTGGGCCGGATCGGATTGTCGTTGGGGGCTCTGCTGTCGCTACTTTGAGGCAGCGTTTTTATATAAACCCGCATGGCAGTAGCACCTACCATAACGAACAATGAAAAAGCAGTTGCTGTTAAAACCCAGTACTTACTTTTTCATATAAAAAACACATTGACACCCAAAATCAAAAAGAATAGGTTCGGCCAGTACTTTTAAAATCACCTTTAAGGCAACAAAATAATTGGAAAAAAGTGAATTGAAACAAGATCAAAAAGCAAAACAAAGCCCAGAAGAGAAAACATGGAGGTCCCAGCTTGGACAGGCAATTACGACACCTGCCCAGCTCCCAAAACGGTTTAATGTGGATGTTAAAGCACTGGCAGGCGTGACCCGTCGATATCCCATGTTGATATCTCCCCATTATCTTTCTTTAATTGAAAATATGAATGATCCCCTGTGGAAACAGGCCATCCCCGATGTGGCGGAACTTACTGATCAACAAAATGTGGAAGATCCCCTGGCCGAAGAGCCCCAGTCTCCTGTACCGGCCATTATCCATCGCTATCCGGGACGAGTCATTTTTCTGGTGTCCAATCTTTGTGCCATGTACTGTCGACATTGCATGCGAAAACGTAAGGTAGGGGAAGAAAATCTTCATTTCGGGAAAAAACGCTGTAACAGAATTGAGGAGGGTATCCAATACGTCAAGGCCCATCCAGCCATCAATGAGGTAATTCTATCCGGCGGTGATCCACTCCTATTGCAAACAGAACAGCTTGACAGGATACTTTTTGCCCTGAAAGCCTGCGAACATGTGCGTATCATCCGGATTCATACCAGAACCCTTTGCACCCTGCCCACCCGCATCACGAAGGATCTGGTATTGATGTTGAAAAAATACCATCCGCTTTATATGAACACCCATTTCAATCATCCCCGGGAAATCACCCCGGCATCAACCAATGCCTGCGAAAAACTGGTAAACGCAGGCATTCCGCTGGGATGTCAGACAGTACTTTTAAAGGGGGTCAATGATAATGCTGATACCATGGAAAAACTCATGACCCGACTTCTTGAAATCCGGGTTAAACCCTACTATCTACACCATCCAGATCCCGTTGCAGGCACAGCTCATTTCCGCCCCGACATCAGTGTGGGGCTTGAAATCATGGAACAGATGCGGGGACGGTTGTCCGGCATGTGCATTCCCCAATACATGATTGATCTTCCCGGGGGTGGAGGCAAGCTTCCGCTGTTACCGGACTATGTCAAATCCCGATCCCCAAAAACAATTCAGGTTAAAAACTATCTGGGAAAAATTTGTCATTATCCATTATAAAAACAAAAAAGGCCCTGACCATTATTTAAAAATG